>JACDBP010000069.1 GCA_013694835.1 Chloroflexota bacterium | reverse complement strand
TGGCACCTCCCTGTCGGCGTGCGGTGGACGGCGCCGGTTCGCGGCGGTGTGGCGGTGAAGTGCCGGGACGGCATCCCCCCAAGGTCAGCCGTCCCGACGCGGGCGATGGTGCCCGAGGGCCACGTCCACGCATGGTGGCATCGCCGGAAACGGTCTTGCAAGGGAGTTGCGGCCTCTTGGCGAGGTGCTGATGTGTCGGGCTCGTGTCGATCGAGCGGACCATCCGACGGGGAGCGAAACCGTCCCGCGGGCCCACCGCGAGCTGAGCAAGGAGGCAGACACATGGCCACACTCGATGCCGACGACCGCGCGAAGCTGCGCAAGTCCCAGTTCGCCTACGTCGATCGCAAGGGCGGCGAGCACCTCCCGATCCACGATGAGTCGCACGTCCGGAACGCCATCGCTCGCTTCAACCAGACCGACTTCCAGAGCAAGACCGCGAAGGAGCAGGCTCGCCGGAAGATCAAGGCGGCCGCAAAGCGGTTCGGCATCGACGTGGGCGCGGACTCGAACGTCGCCAAACCGGCCAGCTAGCGGGCGCCCGTCACACCTCGGCCACCGAGTCCTCGGCCGAGGCGCCCTCGTCACCGCCGAACCTGAGGTCTCCCAGCAGCTTCGCGATCTCCCGCGCATTCGTCGAGCCGTAGTTGGCGTAGCAGTTGTTCATCAGGACATGCGTCTCACGAGCCGAAGTGGCAGCCCGCGCGATCCGCGGCACCCATTCCTCCAGCTCCTCCCTGTCGTAGAGATAGCGGAAACGTTCCACGACGGGCACGGCGCTCGCCTCCCAGGTCTCCTTCCGGCGACCGTGGAAGCGCACCAGGGCGAGATCGGGCGAGGTCACGGCGTCGATCGCCGGCACGCTCGACTTGAAGCCCTGCGGGCCGTCGACCATGACGAACGGGATGCCGTTGTCGCCAAGGAACCGCATCGTCCGGTCCAGGTTCTTCTCGTTGAACCACGAGCCGTTGCGGAACTCCACCGCGACGGGAAGTCCGAGCCGGTCGCGCGCCTCCACGATCGCATCGCGGTTCACGCTGATGGGGAAGAACCAGCGCGGGTACTGCAGCAGCACCGAGCCCAGTTGCCCTGACTCGCGAAGCGGCTCGAGGCCGTCACGGAAGAGCGCGAACACCGCCTCGTCGAGCTCCGGCGGGAGATCCTTGCGGTAGAGCCTGGCCTTTTCCCGAAGCTCGTCGGACAGCTCGTCGCGGAACGCCTTCGGCAGCCGTTTCGTCTCGGTCGGCTGGCCGGTCAGGAGCGCGTGGGCCTTGATGTCGAAGGTGAAGTCCGGCGGGGTCCGGTCCCGCCACAGCTCCGACATCCGACGCTGGGGAAGGGCGTAGTACGTCGCATCGACCTCCACCAGCGGGAACTGGCTGGCGTAGTACTGCAGCCGTTCCTCGGCGGAGTCGGCGCCCTCTGGATAGAAGACGCCCGCCGCCGTCATCGTGGGATCCGTCCACGAGGCTGTGCCGATCCGGATCCAGCCACCCCCGGGTGCGGCGATGGGATCGCTCGCGCCGTCGCCCGCAGCCGCAGCCCGCGCGGCCGCGTCGGCGGATCCCGGATCATGCGGTCCCCCGTAGCCCCACTCGTCGTTGCGCCCTGGCACGACGGTCATGCTACCGCTCGACGGAGCGGCTCAGCCTGATCCCCACTGCCCCGAGGTCGGGCCCGTCGTCCGCGAGCCGGCCACGGGCGGACGTGTCACGCCCGCCCTGGAACGGGCGCCGTCGGTATCACCCCGCTCGATGAAGGCAAGCAACGGGTGCCGTACCTCGATCGACCTGATCCCTGTCGTCAGAGCACTGGCCTCCGCGGCGGCTGCCTCACCTGGACCCGCGGGGACGGTGCCGATGTCGGACCTGCCCGGCTCGGTCACGAGCCCGTATCCACCTTCTCGCGTGGCAGGGTGATGGTCACGAGCAACGCGCTGTCGACGATCGCATGCACCAGCCAAGGGTTACCGGCGTCGATCACGGCCACCTCGCCCGGCGACAGCTCCGCCGACTCGCCGACCACCTCGACGGCGGCTTGGCCGTCGAGGACCTGCAGGGTGACGCGGCTTTCGCCATCCTGCTCGTCGAGGGCCGCACCGGCGCGCAGCACGGTCAGCATGACCCGCAGGTCGACGTCCTTCGCCAGCATCCTCGAGGTCCGATCACCCTCGCGGTACTGCGGCTCGTCGCGCAACGCGGCCGACTCCGCGTGAAGGCTGAAGACCATCAGACGCTCCATCAGCGGCCGGCCACCGCGCACGCTGGTGCCACTCGTATCGTCGTAGGCGCTGGTGCTCATCGGTCCTCCCGCCCTGCCGGCTCGCGCATTTCTCCCTCACGGTACGTCGAATCAGGAACGCCCACCGTTGCCGGCGGGCGTTCCCGTCCCCCCGATCCGGCGCGATGCCGGGTTCGGATGATGCGTCCGATCCGGGACAGGGCCTCGGCAGGGAGATCGCATCGTGTGCTCGTGCTGGTGCCACCTTAAGCTGTGGTGGCTGTCAGCGAGGGGTGGCCCGATGGTCGTCGGATTGCAGTCGCCTCGCAGCCAGCGGTTCAGCCCCGAGAGGAGCAGGCGAGCGCTTCTGGGAGCACTCAGGGCAGCGACGTACCGGGGGCGGTTCGCGCGTCAGCCGGGCTGTCGGCGGCGGCGTTCTTGGCTTCCCTGTCGGGCGTCGCGGCGCTGTTGGGATCCAGCGCGACACTCTCGTCACGGTCCTGCATCCGCTCCAGCACGACCTCGATGGCGGCGACCACCGGCACCGCCACCAGCGCACCGATGATGCCGCCCAGTGCCGCGCCCGCGAGGATGCTGACGAGGACCAGGAAGGGCGAGATGCCGATCGTGTTGCGCATCACCATCGGCACCAGGATGTTGCCCTCGACGATCTGGATGACGACGTAGACGATCGCCACGAGGATCGTCGTCTCCGGCCCGACGGTCGCCGCGACGAGCAGCGCCGGCACCGCGCCGATGAGCGGTCCCACCAACGGGACGGCCTCCGCGATGCCCGCGATGAGACCCAGCAGGATGGCCGACTCGAGGCCGAGCACGGTGTAGGCGATCGTGGTGGCGATGCCCATCACGGCCATCAGGATCAGCTGGCCGCGGACCCACGAGCCGAGCCGAACCTCGATCGCGTTCCACGCCTCGCGCGCGCCGCCACGCTTGGTGGTCGGCACGAACGCGAGGGCATAGCGCTGGAGTCGAGGATGCTCGGTGAGCCAGAAGAACACGATGGCGAGCATCGTGATCAGCGAGATGACGGCGTCGGCCACGGTCAGGCCGGCCTCCAGGACGGACCCGGCATCGGGCGCGCCGCCCGGCTTCAGGAAGCGCTGCGCCTCCTCGATGACGGCGGTCGCGCTGGTGGACAGGGCGCGCGGCTCCAGCGTGGCGGCGACGTCACGGGCGCCGGACAGGAGGCGGTCGATCCGCGGACCGAGGTCCGCGAACTGGTTGACGGCTCCGGGCACCACCACGAACGCCAACGCCACGACGGCGACGAAGAACCCGGCGTAGACGATGAGGATGGTCGCGCCGCGTCCGAGCCTCACGCGGCTCCGCAGCCTGCCGACGAACGGCTCGAGGCTGGATGCCAACAGGATCGAGAAGAAGACCAGCAGCAGGACCTTGCCAGCAGCGATGAGGCCGCTGCCGATCGCCAGCACCACGCCGACACCGATCGCGAGGCCGACGCCCCGCACGAACCACAGGAATGCCTCCGCGCGCATGGCGGCCATCTTGTGGTTCGATGCGGAGGCGACGGGAGGCCATGCTCACGACGCTCGGTTGCAGCCTCGTGTCAAACCACGTGCGAGCGGGGCTCGGCGAGGCGCCCGGTATAGTCGGGTCTCAGCCCCGGGCTCGGGACGGGCGCGCCGCTCCCGGGACGGACCTTTCGGTCGAGGTGAACGTGTGAACAGCCAGCCTCTCGTGCTTGTCGCCGACGACGAGCCCGGGATCACCAAGCTCGTGGCGTTGACGCTGCACGACGAGGGCTTTCGTGTCGTGACGGCCTCGAGCGGCGAGATGGCACTCAAGAAGGCCGAGGAGATCCGTCCCGATATCGTTCTGCTGGACATCGTGATGCCCGACCTCGACGGCATCGAGGTGATGCGTCAACTTCGCGAGTGGCGCCCGGTGCCGGTCATCCTGCTCACCGCGAAGGGCTCCACGAGCGACAAGGCGAAGGGGCTCGACCTCGGCGCGGACGACTACATCGCGAAGCCATTCCACCCAGACGAGCTGGCGGCGCGCGTTCGCGCCGTCCTCCGCCGCGCCAGCGGCGTCGCGCCCGGTGCCGGGATCGTCGCGTTCGGTGACATCGAGATCGACCTGGAGCGGCGCCTCCTCACCAAGGGCGGCACGCTCGTCTCGCTGTCGCGGACCGAGTGGCTGCTGCTGCAGCACCTCGCTGCGCACGCCGGCAAGGTCGTCCTGCACACGGAACTCCTCACCAAGGTCTGGGGACCCGAGTACCGCGACGATCTGCAGTACCTGCGGGTCTGGATCTCCCGCGTGCGACGGAAGCTCGGCGCGGCGCCCGGCGAGCCCGGGCCGATCAAGACGTTCCAGGGCATCGGCTACGTGCTCGACACCGAGGGGAACCTGGGGGAACCGTCCCCACCGCCGGCCGAGCTCGCAGCCGATGTCGATGAGCCCACCGGCGTCTCGCCGGTCGAAGGCTCCACCGCGGAGTCCTGAGACCATTACCTCGGTCCGGTAGAGGCCGTCGGAGACATGAAGAGAGGCTCCGGGTCATGCCCCGGAGCCTCTTGTTCGTAACGGGCCGACAGTTGCGGCGGCTCAGCCCCCCGTCGCGGCGTCGACGGCGTTCTCGATGCCACCTTCACGGCCAACGAGCGTCGCGGCCATGGCGGCCGCGGGGACGAGAGCCATCAGGACCAGCAGCCGATTGGTGCCGGTCAGGAACATCCCCACGCCCAGTCCGAGCGAGAAGCTGGTGCCGACGATCAGCGCCTGGTTGGGAAGCTCCTCGAGCTGGCGCGCCGTCTCGTTGACGGCGCCCTGTGCAGTATCCATGGCGGCTGGCAGCCGCTCGGCCACCGTCTCGGCCGCGGAACGCACCCGCGTGGCGGCCTCCTGTGCGCCGTCGGTGACCGCACCGACCACGCCGCGCGCGTCGGTCTCGGCATCCGCCGTGGTGCCATTACGCCGCCGGGTGGCGGTCGAAGTGTCGTCAGTAGCCATCGTTCCTCCTTGACGTTCGGCACCCACTATCGCTGGGCCGAGGGTGCCTGCGCCATCTCGTTCATCGCCTGCTCCTTGCGGGCAGCCATCACTTCGCCCAGCTGCCGAAGCTCCGCGTCGTCGAAGACCTGGCGAGCCTTGGGGAACATCTCGCCCTCTTCCTCTTCCACATGGTGCTCGATATTCTCTTTCATGACCTTCGCCTTCGCGCCCCAGGTCTCGTCGTCGACCGGGAGCGCGCTGAGCTCGCCCATGAGGGTGTCGACCACATGGTGCTCTTCGTAGGCCTCGAGCACGATGTCCTTGGCCTTCGGATGCTGCTTCAGGGCCGGGTAGAAGATCTCCTCCTCGATGATCTCGTGGACGGTCAGCTCGGTCTTGATGGTGGCGAAGAGCTCCGTGCGAGTCTTCACGCCGCGCTCCGTCGTGGACTCCAGCTCATCGAGGAGCTTCTTGACCTTCCGGTGGTCCTCGGTCAGCAGCTGGATGGCGTTCACAGGCATTCCCCTTCGGGTGGCATGGGTTATGGCGTCGCGGCGCGCGCTGGACACCGATACGTGTACCTGCGGAGCGGTCACAGCTGTCGCGCGCAGGCGGACAGGCCATCTTGCACGGTTGTTACAGGCGGAGACGGGGGGCCCGTCAGGGCCGGATGGTGACCTTGGAGCTGCACAACGCGCTCGCACCCGCGCCCGGACTCTGCGAGCCGATGGTGTAGTTCTCAGCCGGTCCCTCGTTGATCAGCGCGTTGTCGCCGAAGCCCGCCCGCGTGAGCTTCCGCTGCGCTCGGTCGCTCCTTGTCCCGACGAGTGTCGGCACGGTGCAGCGTGCCGGGGTCGGCTCCGGCGTCGGCGTCGGCGTCGGTTCGACGGTCGGCCGTGGCGTCCGGGTCGGCTTGGGCGTGCGCGTCGGTTCCGGCGAGGGCGTCGGCTCGCCCGA
>JACDBP010000050.1 GCA_013694835.1 Chloroflexota bacterium | reverse complement strand
AGCCAGCCGTGACCTTCGTCGTGACCGCCCTCTGGCACGCCAGGGAGGGTGAAGAGGAACGCGTCGCGGAGGTCCTCGCCACCAACGCCGCGCTCTCCGAGCAGGAACCCGGATGTCGCATGTTCATCGCGCATCGAGCGGTCGATGATCCGCGGACCTTCCTCCTCTATGAGCAGTACGACGACGAGGCGGCCTTCAAGGCGCACACCGAAACCGCGCATTTCCAGGAACTGGTCCTCGGCAATGCGGTCCCAAGGCTGGAGTCTCGTGAGCGGGCCCTCTATACGACGATGGACTAGCCCGACTGTTCAGCTACGCCCGACCGACCACCCTTGCTGAGACTTTCGCCCTCCTGACTGCCACGCCCGATGCCCGGGTGTTGTGCGGCGGGACAGACCTGATCGTTTCGCTGCGCAAGCGGAAGATCACGCCGTCGATCGTCGTCGATATCAAGGGCGTGCCCGAGCTCGGGCCGGGGCTCGGTGAGACGAGCGGCCATTTGCGCATCGGCGCGACGACTGTCCTGACTCACGTGATTGCCGATGAGCGGGTGCGCTCGTGGTTCCCGGCGCTTGTCGAGGCGGCGCAGGTTGTGGGCTCCATCCAGATCCGCAACCGGGCGACGCTGGCGGGGAACCTGGTCAATGCATCGCCGGCCGCCGATACCGCGCCCCCTCTCCTTGTCCACCGCGCGTCCGTTGAGGTGGTCAGCTCGCGTGGGACGCGGACAGTGGCGCTGACGGACTTCTTCACCGGCCCAGGCGGCACGGTCCTGGAGGCCGGCGAGCTGGTCAGCGCAGTGCTGCTGCCGGTCCCGGCTGAGGCTGTCGGCGCGGCTTTCGGCCGGATGACTCGCCGGCGGGGAGTGGACCTGGCGACGGTCAACCTGTGTTGCTCAGTGTCCGCGTCGGGCGTCACCAGGTTCGCCTTCGGCGCCGTTGGCCCGCGTCCGTTCCTCGTGACGGACGAGACGGGAACGCTGGCAGATCCCCTTGGTGACCCCGGCCAACAGGAGGAGGCCCTGGCTGCCCTCACCTCTCAGGCAGCGCCCATATCCAACGTCCGCGCTAGCCGGGAGTACCGCCAACAGATGCTCACAGTGCTCGCCCGTCGCGCTCTGGACACGGCGCGCCAACGGCTGCAGGAGCGCCTCGTGTGAGGGTTGTCGTCAACGGCCGCGAGCTCGAGACTGACGTGGCGCCCCATCACACCCTGCTGGACGTGCTCCGTGACCGCTTCGGGCTGACCGGTTCCAAGGAGTGCTGCGCCGAGGGCGAGTGCGGCGCCTGCACCGTGCTGATGGACGGGCACGCGGTGAACTCGTGCCTCGTATTGGCGGTCGAGGCGGAAGGCCATGCCGTGACGACGATCGAGGGACTCTCGGACGTTGACGGCCTGAGCCCGATCCAGGACGCCTTCTTGGCGACGGGCGGCGTCCAGTGCGGGTTCTGCATCCCGGGCATGGTCATGTCGGCCCACTACCTCCTCGAGCACAACTCGGCGCCCACGACGACCGAGATCAGGGAAGGACTGTCGGGGAACCTCTGCCGATGCGGCGGCTACAACCAGATCTGCGCCGCCGTCGCGCGGGCGGTTCGCGGGGCCACGCGGGCCCGAGAATGACCGAGCCGGACGGTCGAAGCGAAAGGATCGTTGGCAGCGGGCCCGCGGAACACCCACACGCACAAGTCCCGGGCGAGGGGATCGGCCAGTCGGCTCGGCGGCTGGGGGGCCTTGAGCGAGTCAGCGGGGCGCAGCGCTACCTGGCCGACGTCCATCTCGAGGGCTGCCTTCACGTCCAGCTCGTTCACGTCGACTGCGCACGTGCCCGGATCATGTCCGTGGACACGGCCGCCGCTCTTGGCGTCGCCGGCGTAGTCGCGATTGTCACGGCCGACGGCCTGCCCCAGCCGGTCGCTCGTTTCGGGCCGGGCTATGCCGACAGGCCACTCCTCGCCGTCGACGAGACCAAGTTCCACGGCGAGCCTGTCGCGGCCGTTGTTGCAGAGACGCTCGATGCGGCGCGCGAAGCGGCGGCCATGGTCCGTGTCGAATACGAAGAGCTGCCCGCGGTGTTGACCGTGGCGGGCGCGTTGGACGCGGCCGCGCCGCTGGTCCGCGAGCCAGCGTTACGTGGGGCGGACGACGCTTTTCGCGATACCAACACCCTGACCGAGTGGAATTTCGGCTGGGGCGACGTCGATGCGTCGACCGCCGACCACGTCGTCGAGAACGTCTATACGGCTGCCTCGACGACGCATTTCGCGATCGAGCCGCACGTGTTCATGGCCGCGCCGGATGGCGATGGCATTGCCGTTTGGAGCACGATCCAGCACCCGTACGTGCTCCAGCGGCTGATCGCCACCACCCTCGCGATGCCGCTTTCCAAGGTGCGCGTGTTCGCTCCGGATCTCGGCGGCGGCTTCGGCGGCAAGCAGCACGCCAAGTTCGAGCCGTTGCTGGCCGTGTTGGCGCGGCAGCTCGGCCGTCCAGTGCGACTGGTATTGACGCTCGAGGAAACCTTCCAACAGGTTCGCTCGCCGACGTTCGAGATCAGCGCCCGGACTGGCTTCACGCGCGACGGCGTAATCACGTTCCAGGACATCGTTGTCAACGGGATGCTGGGCGCGTACGCGGAGATCGGCTATCGCGTTGTCTCCAAGAGCGCCTACCTGGCCTGTGGTCCGTACCGCGTGCCGGACGCGCGCATCAAGGTTCGAGCGCTGCTGTCGCACACTCCGCCCGCCACCGCGCTGCGCGGTTTCGGCAGCCCGCAGATGGCCTGGGCCTTCGAGGGGCAGATGGATGAGGCCTCCCGGCAGCTCGGTATCGACCGGCTGCAGATCCGCCTGCGCAATCTGGCCAGGAAAGGGGAGGAGATCGTCCGCGGCGCTGGCGACACGCTCGCCGATGGCGACTGGGCGCAGGCGGTGACGAAGGCGGCCGACTGGATCGGCTGGGGCAAACCCCTGGCTGAAGGCCACGGCCGCGGGATCGCCCTGGGCATCAAGTCGTCGGCCACGACCGGAGCCTCGTACGCCATCGTTCGCCTGCTCGCCGACGCAAGCGTGAGCGTCTTGGCGGGCACGTCCGACATGGGACAGGGTGCGCGGACCGTGCTGGCGCAGATCGCGGCCAACGAGCTTGGGGTGGGGATCGATCGAGTCGAGGTTGTGATGGGCGACACGTCCAGTGCGCCGTACGACATGCAGACCTCCGCCAGCCGCTCGACGGTCTTCATGGGCACAGCCGTCCTGAACGCGTGCCGGGAGGTGAAGGAGAAGCTACGAGGGCTGGCCGCCGAGGCGTATTCGGTGCCCGCGGAGGACGTGGCGGTCGACGGCGGGATGGTTCGGCTCCCGGATCGGGAAATCGCCATCGCGCAGCTCCTGTCGGATGCGTTCGGTCCGATGCGTGGCGAGGTGATTGGCACCGGTGAGCGACGCGGCAGCTACATCGCCGATCACCCGCTCGGTGGCCACGCGGCCTTCTACGAGTTCTGCGCCACAGCGTCCGAGGTGGTCGTGGATCGGGAGACCGGCGAGTACCAGCTGCTCCGGTACGTCACCGTGTCCGATGTCGGCAAGGCGCTCAACCCGGCCCACGTGGCGATGCAGGATGAGGGGGCAGCCATGATGGGCATCGGCCAGACGATGATGGAGCACCTGGTGTTCGATGAGTCGGGCCGCATCGAGAACCTTGGCGCGTTGGACTACCGGATCGCCACGA
>JACDBP010000041.1 GCA_013694835.1 Chloroflexota bacterium | reverse complement strand
CGGTCGCCGGGTCGGCGGTCGCCGGGTCGGCGGTCGCCGGGTCGGTCGCAACGGATCCCACGGCCGCGGGGTCTGCCGTCTCCGACGCCCACGGCGGGCTGCTCGATGGCTCGTTGCCGCCGCGACGGATGTCTGCTGCGACCTCCTTGCCCTTGGCGGCGACCCGCTCCCCGAGGTTGCCCGCCTGCTCGGCAGCCTTCGCGGCGATCGGACCTGCACGCTCACCGGCCACGGCGGCCAGCTCGGCTGCCTTTGCGGCGATCTCGCGGAGCCTCGGCTCGGCCTGGGTCGAGAGGTTGTCGATCATCGTCTGGAGCTGAGCGACCAAAGGCTCCAGCCGCTCGCGCGCCTGATTGCCGGCGGATGCCGCGGCGTCCTTCGCCTGCGTGGCCGCGTCCTTCCACCGCAGCGACGGATCGGTCGATGTGCCGGTCCTGCCGCCTGGGGTGGATCCGCCGCCGGCGGCCCAGTCGGAGGTTCCCTCCTCGGCGGGCGCCGCATCGGTGGGGTTCGCGGTGTCATCGTCCCGCGCCGTGGCCCGTGGGGTCTGGTCGTCCATTCGTTCATGCCTCCTTGCGAACGGGCGTCGCCCGTCCGCGTCAATCTACGGCCCCGGTGCTGCGCGGCGCCCGTGGACGCCGGCCGTTCACGTGACAGCCGCCTTGCGTGCGTGCGCGGCGCGCCGCCCAGGGGCTCGGCGTCAGTGGCGGAAGTGACGCTGCCCGGTGATGAGCATCGCCGCGCCGGAGGCGTCAGCGGCAGCGAGGACCTCGTCATCGCGCCGCGAGCCGCCAGGCTGAACGAAGGCCGTCACGCCCGCGACGGCGCAGACCTCCAGCCCGTCGGGGAACGGGAAGAATGCATCCGAGGCACACACCGCACCACGAGCCCGCTCCGCGCCCGCCTTGCCCACCGCGAGCCGGGCGCTGTCGACGCGGCTCATCTGACCGGCCCCGACGCCGACCACCGCACCATCGCGAACGAGCACGATCGCATTCGACTTGACGTGGCGCGCCACGCGCCAGGCGAGGTCCAGGTCGCGCAGTTCCGCGTCCGTGGGGCCGCGGCGCGTCACGACCTGCCAGGTCGCCGGGTCGTCCGGTGCACTGTCCGTCTCCATCGCCAGAACCCCACCACCGGCGCTACGCAGCTCGATCGAAGGGAGCGGTGGTGTCCCCAGCCACGGGTCGAGCAGGACCCTCATGTCGGGGCGCTTCGCAAGGACGCCCTCCACATCCACCTCCAGCGACGGCGCCAAGAGGACCTCCAGGAACTTCGAGCTGAGCTGTTCTGCTAGCGCCACGTCAACCGGGCGCGTCACGGCGACGACGCCGCCGAAGGCGCTCAACGGATCCCCGGCCAGCGCGCGTTGCCAGGCCTCCATGAGCGTCGCCGCTTCGGCCGCGCCGCACGGGTTCGTGTGCTTGACGATCACGCAGGCAGCCCCCTTCAGCTGGCGGGCAAGCTCCGCGGCAGCGGCTGCGTCAAGGATGTTGTTGTAACTGAGCGGCTTGCCCTGGAGCAGGGACGCGCCAGCCGCGAAGGGTCCGCTGCCCTCGGGCTGGTCCGGCACCCGGTAGAGCGCGGCTCGCTGGTGGGGGTTCTCTCCGTACCGCAGCTCCAGCGTCCGGGCCAGCAGAACGGTGCGGCTGATCGGGAAGGCGACGGGCTCGGCAGTCGGGACATCGTGCCGAACCAGTGATTCGGCGACCTGCGCGTCGTATCCGGCCGTGAGCTGGAACGCCTCGACCGCGAGCGATCGACGCGTCCGCTCGGAGAGCCGCCCGTCCCGTCGCAACTCACCGAGCACGGCCTGGTACTGGGAGGCGGCCGTGATGATGCCCACCGACACGTGGTTCTTGGCGGCAGCCCGAACCAGCGTGGGGCCACCGATGTCGATCTGCTCGATCAGCTCATCCAGCTCCACACCGGGGCGCCGCGCCGTCGACGCGAAGGGGTAGAGGTTGACGACGACCAGCTCGAACGGCTCGATCCAGAGCTCCGCCAGCTGCCCGCGATGGTCCGCTGAGGCCTGGTCCGCCAGGACGCCTGCGTGGATCCGCGGATGCAGCGTCTTGACTCGCCCATCGAGCATTTCGGGGAAGCCGGTGATGGCGGCCACGTCGGTCACCTCCAGGCCGGCATCGCGCAGGGCGGTCGCCGTGCCGCCGGTGGAGACGAGCTCGAAACCCTCCACTACCAGGCCCCTGGCGAGCTCGACCAGGCCGTCCTTGTCACTGACCGACAGCAGCGCGCGGCGAGTCGCGCCGATGCCGCCCGCCCGCTGCGGGTCCAGCATCACACGCCCATCGCGGACGGTCAGCGCGCCGCCGAGCGCCAGGGCCACGACGCGCGGCAGCACGGTGTGCTCCACCGCGTGGATGCGCGCGGCCAGCGAGGCCTCGTCCTCGCCGGGCAGGATCGGCAGTGCTTGCTGGGCGACGATCGGGCCGCCGTCCCGGGAAGCGTCGACCAGATGGACGGTCACGCCGGTCACGCGGACGCCCCCGGCGAGCGCGTCGGCGATCGCATCGATGCCGGGGAATGCCGGCAGCAGGCTCGGGTGGAGGTTCAGGATCCGGTCGGGGAAGGCAGCCAGCGTCGCTTTCCCCAGCCAGCGCATGAAACCGGCCAGGACGATCCACGCCGGGGCAGCTTGGAGAAGGGCACCGGCCACGGCAGCATCCCAGGCTGCGCGGTCCAGGTCAGCCCCCGGCTCCACGAGGGCGACCGGGATGCCCTCGTCGCGCGCGAAGTCGAGCGCCGGGCAGGGACGGTCGGCGAGGACGAGCACGATCGGGCCCCCGAGCGCGCCGCGCCGCTCGGCAGAGCGCAGCGCGCGCAGGTTCGAGCCCCGGCCGGAGACGCACACGGCGATCCCGGCACCGGTCTGACGGCTCAGCGCGCCACCTCGGTATAGCGGGCGCCCCCGAGATCGTCGACCGGCATCACCTCGCCGATCCGCCACGCACGCAGACCCACGGCGGCGAGGCACTCGAGCGTCGTCGTGACGCCAGCCGGCGGCACGATGGCGACCATGCCGATCCCGCCGTTGAGCGTTGCGCGCATCTCGGATCCGTCCATGCCGGCGAGCTCGGAGACCAGCGCGAAGACCGATGGCAGGGGCCAGGACTCCGTGGTGATCCGGGCACCCAGGCTCGCCGGCAGCACGCGCGGCACATTGCGGGCCAGCCCGCCGCCCGTCACGTGGGCGAGGGCCGCGAGCGGGGAGCCCGCCCGGTCCAACGAGTCGCGCAGCGCGAGCACGTCCGGGGCGTAGATGCGCGTGGGCGTCAGCAGCACCTCACCGAGGGTGGCGAGCACGAGGTTTGGCTCCTCGAGCTGGAGGCGATGGGCGTCACCGTCCCCGAGGGCGCGCTGGACGCACTCGAGGTAGGGCGCCTCGAGCTGGAGCTGGAACCGCTCGACCAGTGCGCGCACCAGCGAAAAGCCATTGGCGTGGAGCCCGGAGCTGGCGATGCCGACGATCGCATCGCCGGCACGGACAGCCCCACCGTCGAGCAGCCGGTCTCGCTCCACGAGCCCGACGCAGAACCCGGCCAGGTCGAACTCGTCGGGCTCCATCAGCGCCGGGTGCTCGGCCGTCTCGCCCCCGACGAGCGTGCAGCCCGCCAGGTCGCAGCCGCCCGCGATGCCGCCGACGATCCGCGCGACGTTCGCTGGGTCCACCTGCCCGACCACCACGTAATCGAGGAACAACAGCGGGCGCGCGCCCGAACAGACGACGTCGTCGGCGCACATCGCCACCAGATCGTGGCCGATCGTCTCGAAGCGCTGGAGCACGCGGGCGAGGGCCGTCTTGGTGCCCACCCCGTCCGTGGCAGTGACCAGGACCGGATCGCGGAAGCCGGCTGGAAGCGCCACGGCTGAGCCGAACCCGCCAGCCGTCGGCAGCACGGACAGTCCGCTGCCGCGCCCGAGGCGCTCGCGGATCAGCTCGACTGCGCGCTCGCCGGCGGCCACGTCGACCCCCGCCGCCGCATACGCCGAGCGGACCGCGGTCCCCTCAGATGGCGACGCCGGCTCCAGCGGGTGCGGCACGCTCAGCGGGCCTCAACGAGCGGTTCGTCCTCGAGCACGAACTTGTGGGAGCGCACGTCATACGGCACGGGGACCGGGTAAAGCCCGTCGAAGCAGGCGAAGCAGAATCGCTCCCGCGGCAGGTCGAGCGCGCCGAGAACGCCGCGGATCGAGAGATAGGCCAGCGAATCGGCGCCCACGAAGTCGCGGATCTGGGGCAACGTCAGGCGCGAGGCGATGAGCTCCGTCTCGATCTGCGTGTCGATGCCGTAGAAGCACGGATGGAAGATCGGCGGTGCGCTGACCCGCAGGTGGACCTCGCGCGCGCCGGCACGGCGGAGCAGGCCCACGATCTGCTTCGTGGTCGTGCCGCGAACGATCGAGTCGTCCACCACCACGAGCCGCTTGCCCCGGACCTGCTCGCGCAGCGGGCTCAGCTTGACGGTCACGCCGCGCTGCCGCATCGCCCGACTGGGCTGGATGAACGTCCGGCCGGCGTAGCGGTTCTTGACCATGCCGTCGCGGTACGGGATACCGCTGGCCTCGGCGTAGCCCGCCGCGGCGGGTGCCCCGGTGTCGGGGACGGGCATCACCAGGTCTGCCTCGGCGGGCGCCTCGTGGGCGAGCTCCTCGCCCATCCGTCGACGAGCCTCGTACAGGTTCCGGCCGAGCATGTACGAGTCGGGGCGCGCGAAGTAGATCATCTCGAAGACGCACAGGTTCTCGTTGCCTTCCGCGAACCTGACCGACCGCGGCCCGCCGGGCTCGCCGAGGACGACCATCTCGCCTGGCGCGACGTCCCGCACGAACTCCGCGCCGAGCACGTCGAGACCGGCGGTCTCCGAGCTGAGGCACCAGCCGTCCACCGGTGCCGAGTCGTCAAGCCCATCGGTCGGTGGCTCGCCCTCCGCGGAGAGACCTCGCAGCCGTCCCAGGACGAGCGGCCGGAACCCGTGCGGGTCGCGAACGCCGATGACACGCCGCTCGTCCATCACCACCAGCGAGTAGGCGCCACGCACCGTCGGCAGCAGACCACGCAGCACGTCGACGAGGTCGTCGCCCTCGGCCTCCGCCAGCAGCGCCGTCAGCAGCTCTGTATCCGTACTGCCCACCAGCCGCGAGCGGCCGCCGCGCTGGCGGTCGAGCAGCTCACGCGTGTTAACGAGGTTGCCG
>JACDBP010000032.1 GCA_013694835.1 Chloroflexota bacterium | reverse complement strand
ACGCGGAGATCGTCTCGTCGGCCCGGTATCGGTGGATCCTGGCCCAGGACGAGCCGCGGCTCATCGGATACGACCAGGAGCGGTGGGTGGACCGGCTCGACCACCGTGACGCCGAGTCCGAGGAGCTGCTCGTCCCGTTCAGCTCATTGCGGACGGCCAACCTGGCCCTCTGGGGCCGTACCAAGCCCCCGGACCGGGAACGGATCGGGCTGCACGACGAGCGCGGCCCCGAGAGCTATGAGCTGACGTTCCGCCTGATCGCCGGCCACGACCGATTCCACATCGCCCAGGCCCGCCGCGCCCTCTCCGCGATCCGAACCGACCCACCCTAGAGCGACCGGCGCCACAAGGGCATCCCGGACCGGTCAGCCGTCCGCCCGCCGCGCCCCCATCAACTCGCCCCCATCCACGCCGATCGTGTTGCCCGTCATCCAGTGGAGCTTCGGCGAGGCGAGTGCCACGATCGCATCGCCGACATCCTTGGGGCGGGTCATCCGACCGCCCGGGTTGCGCGCCGTGGCGAATGCGATGAGCTCCTCGTGGCCCGGGATGCGGCGCAGGGCCGGGGTGTCGGTGACACCCGCGCGGATCGCGTTGACGGTGATGCCGTGCGGCATCAGCTCGAGTGCCAGCTGGCGGCAGTGGGCTTCGAGCGCTGCCTTCGCGGCGCTCACCGGACCGTACGTGGGCACGACCTTCACGGCACCTTCGCTGGTCATCGCGAAGAGGCGGCTGCCCTCGGCGATAAGGCCCGCGTGGAACAGGTCGCGCGCCCAGTAGACCATCGAGTGGGCCATCACATCCGCGGTCATCTCGAGCTGCTTCTGGTTGACCTCGCGTTCGGCCGGATCCTGGGCGATGTACGACAGCGTGGTGCCGAACGCAAGGGAGTGGAGGAAGACGGCCACGAACGGATCGGCGCCCTGTGCCCGCCGCTCCTCGAACCGGCGCTTGATGTCCTCGATGACCGCGGCGCGCTTGTCGGGGTCGGCGGCGTTGGCATTGTGGAAGGCGACCGGCACACCCGTTGCCTCGAGGCGCTCGCGAGTCTCGTTGGCCATTGCCACCGTCCCGCGGAGGTCGAGGTGCACGCCGACGATCGGATAGCCGGCCTGCGCGAGCGCCAGCCCGCAGGCGGCACCAAAGCCGCTGCTGGCACCCAGGATCACAGCCCACCGCTCGCGCCGGTCCATCGTCTCGTCGCTCATCGTCTGCGCTTCTCCCTGGCCCTTCGCCGCTCCGAGTGTAGCCCGGTGGGTCACTCGTTCGCCTCTACCGGGAATGCGGCGGCCGTGGACTAGGCCGTCGGCGTTCGGCCCGACCGAACGAACGCGGATGGTGGCCTCTTCAGGATGCCGCTCCAGCCGTTTCGAGCCGTCGGCGTTCGGCCCGACCGAACGAACGCGGATGGTGGCCTCTTCAGGATGTCGGCTGCCGTGGGCTAGGCTGTCGATGTGGAAGTGCCGCTTCCGCGCCATGGCCTGGAGGTCGCGGTCCGCCCGATGCGGACGCTCTGGCTGCTGAGCGCGGCCCACGCCGTCAACCATGCCCAGGCGGCGCTGCTGCCGCTCGTGTACCTCGTCGTCATCGACGAGCTCCGGGTCGGTGTCGGGGAGATCGCCTACCTCGCCGCGTTCGGAAGCTTCCTCGCGGGCGCGGTGCAGTTGAGCTATGCCGCCGCGACGCGCTACGTCTCGCGACGGAACCTCCTGGCCATCGGCGGCCTCGTCTTCGGGGGCGGAATGGCGCTGCAGGCCACGGCCACGAGCTTCGTGTCCTTTGCTGCCGCCAACATCGCGTCCCGCATCGGCGGCTCGCCGCAGCATCCGGTGGGGAACGCGCTCCTGGCCGAGCAGTTCCCGGAGCGGCGGCGAGCCTTTGCCATCAGCGCCCACATCGCTGGCGGCAACCTCGGCACCATCGCCATCCCGCTCGTCGGCGCGTGGCTCATCGCCGGCATCGGCTGGCGCTGGACCGTCGTCTTGTTCGGCGTGCCGGCCATCCTCATCGCGCTCGCGATGTTGGTCCTTGTCCGCGAGTCAGGCGCCGATCGCGCCGCAGCCCGCGCCGAGGGGAGCCTCCGTTCGGCGTTCGCCAGCGTGCTGCGCGACCGGGACCTGCGCTGGGTCTACCTGTCGTCGGTGCTCGGCGCGGGGGGCCGAGGCCTCGGCGTGCTCAACCTCTTCGTGCCGCTCTACCTCGCGCGGGTCCTCGGCCTCGATGGCGGAACGGTCGCGCTGATGTACACCGTCCTGCTCATCGGAAGCGTGCCGGGGCCACTCATCGCCGGCTGGCTCTCGGACCGGGTGGGCCACAAGCGGATGATCGTCACGGTCTACCTGGCGGGCGCTGGGGCACTCGTTTCGTTCGTGTTGGCGGGTTCGGATCCGCCGCTGCTGTGGCTGGGTATCGTGCTCCTGAGTGCCTTCACCTTTGTCGAGAGCCCGCAGCTCCAGGCACTGCTCGCGGACATCGCCCGGCCCGGGCTGCGTGACGTCTCGTTCGCGACCTACTTCACACTCGCATTCGGGGTGGGATCGCTCTGGACAGCGGTCTATGGGGCCGTGATCGCCGTCTCCGGCGAGGCGACCGGCATCCCGCTCGTGTTTTGGCTGATGGCTGCGGCATTCCTGGCTGCAGCACTGGCGATCCTGCCGGTCCGCCGGACCACCGATGGGACCCTCGGGCCGAGCGCGCGCGAGGGCGCAGGATGAGCACCGATCTGCCGGACCTCGCCGCGATCCACTCCCTTGCCGACTTCGAGGAGCTCGCGCGGGCGCGTCTGCCAGTCGACGCCTTCGATTACGTCGCCGGGGGCTCGTGGGACGAGCTGACGCTGGCCGAGAACGAGCGGGCATTCCAGCGCCGGCGGCTCCGGCCACGCGTGCTGATCGACGTTTCGAGGATCGAGCTCGCGACCACCATGCTCGGCACACGCGTCGCCATGCCGGTCGCACTCGCGCCGACCGCCTTCGAGTCGTTCGTCCATCCGGAGGCGGAGCTCGCGCCGGCTCGCGCTGCCGCTGCCGCCGGCGTGCTGTTCACGCTCTCCACGTTCTCCAGCGCATCGCTCGAGGAGGTCGCCGCGGTCGGCCAGGGGCCGCGCTGGTTCCAGCTGTACGTCCACCGCGACCGGGCGATCAGTCGCGGGATCGTGGAACGTGCCGCCGCGGCCGGTTACGAGGCCATCGTGCTGACCGTGGACCTGCCGCTGCCCGGCTACCGCATCCGAGACCTGCGCAGCCGGCTGCGGCATCCCGACCGACTCGGCAACATGGCGGTCACCCCGGTGCCCGGCATGGCATTCCAGGATGTCTTCGCGGGGTTCACGGAGCCTGCGCTCACCTGGAGTGACCTGGCCTGGATCCGCGGGCTCACGGCCCTGCCGCTGGTCGTCAAGGGCATCATGACCGGCGAGGATGCCGCTCTGGCCGTGGACCACGGCGCGGCGGCGATCGTCGTCTCCAACCACGGCGGCCGCCAGCTCGACCGTGTGTTCGCCACGATCGATGTCCTGGAAGAGGTCGTCAACGCCGTCGCCGGGCGTGTGGAGGTCTACCTCGATGGCGGCGTGCGTCGGGCGACGGATGTGCTGACGGCTCTGGCGCTCGGCGCCCGGGCTGTCTTCATCGGCCGTCCCTACCTGTTCGCCATGGCGGCGGCGGGAGAGGCCGGCGTCGCCCGAGCCCTCGAGCTGCTGCGCACCGAGCTGCTCACGGCGATGCCCCTGCTCGGTGTCCGAACGCCAGCCGAGGTGACCCGCCGGCACGCCGGTTGAGGTTGACGCCCGGTTGTGGCCAGGCCGTGGCCGGGCAGAAGCCGGTCGCCTATACTCCGTGGACCGGCAGGCGCGCTTCGGCGCTCCGCGGGCACCTCGGTCGGGGCGTGGCGCAGCTTGGTAGCGTGCATCGTTCGGGACGATGAGGTCGGAGGTTCTAATCCTCTCGCCCCGACCGTTTTCGACTATTCGATCACACAAGCGGCTCAGCGCCGAAGGCGTCTGACCCCGTACGGTTCGGCTTCGGCGCTCGGGTGAACGATCAGGTCGAGTCCCACCGCCTCGGTTCGATCGCCTCCGCTATGGCGCGCCGACCCTCCGGCTCGGTGTCGTCCCAGAGTTCCGAGGAATTCGC
>JACDBP010000022.1 GCA_013694835.1 Chloroflexota bacterium | reverse complement strand
AACGTGGACGGAGCGACTCGCTCCGGGACGTCTTCGAGGCGTCAGACCTGGCGGCACGGGTGCAACCGCACGAACGGGCGTTCCTGCGCGCGCGCTGGCTTGACCAGATCGACTACATGCAGCGTCGAGCGCGAACAACGAAACGTCGCTATCACCTGTTGCGGATGACCACGGTCATCGGCGGGGTCATCGTCCCGGCACTCATCAGCATCAGCCTCGGCCAGGTGGTGACCGACGCGTGGGTGCGCTGGGCGACGTTCGCGGTCAGCCTGGTCGTCGCCGTCAGCGCCGGCATCGAGGAGTTCCTCCGCTACGGCGAGCAGTGGCGGCACTACCGCCGGACCGCCGAGCGCCTGAAGGTCGAGGGCTGGCAGTTCCTGACCAGGACGGGACCGTACGCTGAGCGGGAGGTGCAGGAGACGTTCCAGATCTTCGCCGACCAGGTGGAGAAGCTGCTCAGCAGTGACGTCCAGGACTTCCTGGATCGGGTGGTGATCGTGAATGCGCCCGCCGCGCGGCACCAGGTCTTCACCGATCTCAAGCGTTCCTGACGCCCTGACGCGCGACATCACCGGTCGGTCTTGAGCGATCTGTTCCTCTCCTACTCGCGGAAGGACCAGGCGTTCGTGCGCGAGCTGCACGCCGCGCTGACGGCGCGCAGCCGCGACGTCTGGGCGGACTGGGAGGACATCCCGCCGACCGCGAAGTGGTGGGAAGAGGTAAAGCAGGCGATCGAGGCCGCCGACGTCTTCGTCTTCGTCGTCAGCCCGGACTCGGTCGCCTCGAAGGTCTGCCGCGACGAGATCGAGCACGCCGCCTCGCTCAACAAGCGCATCGTGCCGCTCATCCGGCGGGAGATCGTGCGTGGCTCGGCACCGCCGGCCATCTCGGCGCACAACTGGATCTACATGCGTTCGGATGAGGAGCTGCGTGCCTCCGTCGAAACGCTGATCCGGGCGCTCGAGACCGACCTTGACTGGCTGCGAGCTCACACGCGCCTCCTCGTGCGCGCGCTCGAGTGGGACTCCGCCGGTCGCGAGCCGAGCTTCCTGCTGCGCGGCCGCGACCTGGACCTCGCCGAGCAGTGGCTGTCAGGCGCGGCGGTCCGCGATCCGGTACCGACGCCGCTCCAGACGCAGTACGTCTTCGCCAGCCGGGGTGTGGCCACTCGCGGACAGCGGCTCAGGCTCGCAGCCCTCAGCACCGCGCTGGTGGTCGCCGTCGTCCTGATGGCCGTGGCGTTGCTTTCCCGCAACGACGCGGTGGTGCAGCAGGAACGTGCGCAACAGCAGGAGCAGATCGCCATCGGCGAAGCCACGCGCGCCAACGAGCAGCGAGACCTCGCCGACGAGCAGCGCCGTGTCGCCGACGATCAACGCCGCATCGCCGAGGAGCAGGGACGGATCGCCAAGTCGCGGGAGCTCGCGGCCAGCTCCCTTGTCCAGCTGGCGCTGGATCCCGAGCTGAGCATCCTGTTGGCGCTCGAGGCGATCGAGCTCGAATCCACGACCCAGGCAGGCCAGGCCCTCCGCCAGGCCCTCGTCGGCTCGTACGTGCGCCGGACGATCAAGGCCCACGAGAGCGAGGTCATCGCGCTGGATGTCTCGGCAGATGGTCGCTGGCTGGTGACCGGCAGTACGGACGATACGGCGCGGCTGTGGAATCTCGACGCAGCGGGGACGTTGGTGCCCCGAACCCTGGGCGGCCATGACGGCACCGTGACCGCGGTCGCGTTCACGCCCGATGGCACCCATATCGCGACGGCCGGCGAGGATGGCACGATCGGCTTGTGGGACGCGACCTCCGCCGCGCCGGTCAAGCGCATCGCCGTCTCGAGTCAGCCGCTCCGCAGCGCAGCCTTCGGTGCGGATGGACGGTCCCTGCTGACCGGCGGGGATGACGGCGTCGCCCGGCTCGTGGACCTGGACTCCGGCGCCGTGGTCCGCGAGTTCCGCGGTGGCGACTTCGGCATCACGGTCGTGAACGTCAGCGACGATGGAACGCGACTGGTGGTGGCCAAGGTGGTCGGCAGGCTCCGCCTCTTCGACATCGCGACGGGGGCCGAGCTGAGGACCCTCGGCGAAGAGCTCGGCATCTACGACGGACCGTCGTTCAGCCCGGATGGCACGCGACTGGCGGCAGGCGGCCTAGGCGGGGAGATCCACCTCTGGGACCCCCGGACCGGTGACGAGATGGCGACGCTGACCGGGCACACCGGGTCGATCGAGGCCAGCCGTTTCGATGCTGCCGGCAGACGGCTCGTGTCCGCCAGCACTGACGGCACCGCGCGGGTCTGGGACGTGGCCGAAGGGAGGTCGCTGGCCGTGCTCCGAGGCCATCAGGGCACGGCCTTCGCGGCGACATTCGGGACCGGATCGCGCTCCGTGATCAGCGCGGGTTCCGACGGCACCTCGCGGGTGTGGAGCCTCGAGGACGTCGAGCCCTCCATCGTCCGCAGCACCGACGGCGAGAGGGAGTTGCTCCCGACGGCCGATGGTTCGCTCATCGTCACCGTCGGCGGACTCGGTGGTGCGAGGCTTCGCGATGCCACGACGCTCGACATCGTGCGCACCTTCGGTACCGAAGGCGAAGGTGCTGCCAACGCCGAGATCAGCGCGGATGGCCGGCTCCTGATGACGGCCGATCGCGACGGCACGATCGATCTCTGGAGACTCCCCGACGCATCCCCGTTGGGGACGGTGAAGGCCGTGGCTCCCCCAGATGGCACGCCGTTCCATGCGTGGCTTGCTCCGGACGGGTCGACGGTCGCCACGTTCGACGACGCGCGAGATGCGGTGGTCCTATGGGATGCCGTCTCCGGCGCCGAGAAGCTGCTGCTACGAGGCCACGAGGGCGGCGTCAATGACGTGGCGTTCGCCCCGGACAGCAGCCGCATCGCGACGACAGGCGCTGACGGCACCGCCCGGATATGGGATGCCGCGACCGGTACCGAGTCAACCGTCCTGCGCGACTTCGGCGATGCCACCACTGTCGTCGATGCGGCCTTCAGCCCGGATGGCACCCGGCTTGCCCTCACCAGCACCGATCGGCTGGTGCGCGTCTACGGGATCCCGGACGCTGTACTGCAGATCACGCTGGCCGGCCACACCCATGGTCTGATCCGCGTGGCGTGGTCTCCGGACGGGCGCGGGCTACTGACCGAGGGCGCCAATGACCGGACCGCCAGGACCTGGGATGCGGCGACGGGTGAGTCTCGATCGATCCTGATCGGTCATGCCGGCCAGCTCCTGTCGGCAAGGTACAGCCCTGACGGAGCATGGATCGCGACGTCCTCTGACGACGCCACCGTGCGGCTGTGGGAAGCGGCCAGTGGCGGGCTGACCGCTGTATTCGGGGGGCAGCGGCTGCTTGCCTATGCCCCGCTGCTGTCCGCAGGTGCCAGGCAGATCGTGACGACGGACTTCGATGGCACGCTGCGGGTGTTCCGGTGCGACGAGCTATGCACGACTGTCGATGCGTTGCGGGACGTCGCACGCCGACGGGTCACCCGGCAGCTGTCGGACGTCGAGCGATCGCTGTTCCTGGGTGAGCCGCCGATCCCGTTCCCCACTCCCGCCGCGTCGGTGCCGTAGGCGCTGCGGGCCCTCGTGGCCGCCGAGCCTCGCGTGCTATCATCCCCCGTCGATGTTGCTCTCGGCCCGTGTCTGGCCATGACCGAGACGCCGTCGAGTCGTCCACCGTACCGCTGAGGGAACAAGCCTGAGTCGAGACCTGCGCATCAACGAGATGATCCGTGTGCCGCAGCTGCGGGTCGTGGATGAAGACGGAGCCCAATTGGGCGTCATGCCCACCCTCGAGGCGTTCCGGCTCGCGCAGGAGAGAGGCTACGACCTCGTGGAGGTCGCCCCGATGGCGGTCCCACCGGTCGCTCGACTGCTCGACTACGGCCAGTACAAGTACGAACAGGCCCGACGCGAAAAAGAGGCGCGTCGTCACCAGCGATCCGTTGAATTCAAGGAGATCAGACT
>JACDBP010000021.1 GCA_013694835.1 Chloroflexota bacterium | reverse complement strand
GTCGAGATGACCATCGACGCCGGATAAGCTGTGCGAGTGGCCATGACTATCGGACGAGGAGCTGCGACACTCGGCTGAGCTGATCATCGAGTCGCGAGCAGCGCTGCAACGACTGCCTCGTCGGTCGGCGTGGAGCCGAGGCCCAGCCGGGCGCCGACGGTCGCGGCATACGTCGGCTCGAGGTAGCTCGACGCGAGGGTCGGCCACTGCGGCTCGGCGAACACATCCTCGGGCGGTCCGTCGATGATCACGCGGCCCTCCCGCATCACGACCACGCGTTCGAAGGTCTCGGCGACGAACCGCATGTCGTGGCTGACGGCGATGACGGTGCGGCCCTCAGCGACGACGCTGCGGACCACCGCCTCGACCAGCGCCACGCCGCGGGCGTCCTGGCCGGTCGTCGGCTCGTCCAGCACCAGCACGGGCGTTCGCATCGCCAGTACGGACGCCAGGACGAGCAGCTTCCGGCGTGAGTAGCCCAGGTCGTACGGGTTGACCGGCGCCGCCGCTTCGAGTCCGACCATCTGCAACGCTGTGGCGACCCGCTCATCGAGGTCCGAGCCGCGCGCGCCGACGTTCCGCGGGCCGAACGCCACCTCCGCCCGCACCGAGCCGCTGAAGATCTGGCGATCGGGGTCCTGGAACACCAGCCCGACCGAGCGCGCCAGCTGCGCCACCGTCCGCTCCGCAGCGTCCGAGCCGTCGACGACGACGCGGCCAGCCGTCGGCCGCAGCAGCCCGTTGAGGTGCCGCGCCAGGGTCGTTTTGCCGCTGCCGTTCTGGCCGATGATCGCCACCCGCTCGCCGCTGCGGATCGCCAGGTCGATGCCTTCCAGCGCCCGGATGCTGCCCTGGCGGTAGACGTAGCTGACGCCCTCCAGCGCGACGTCCGTCACCGAGCCGCGGCCCCGGCGGCGACGGACGGATCAAGCCCAGCCACCCGCAGCGCGCGTCCGAGCCGAACGGCCGACGGCTCCGGCACCCCCAATCCCACGAGCCGCGGGTCCGCGAACACATCATCTGGCGTGCCCTCGAACAGGACCCTTCCCGCCTCGAGCACCATGACGCGGGTGCAGATGCGCGCCAGGAGGTCCGTCTTCTGCTCGGCGATGAGGATCGAGGCACCCTCCGCCGCCAGCGCGGCAACGGTCTCCGAAACGAGCCTTGTGCCGAAGGGGTCCAGTTGGGCGGTCGGCTCGTCGAGCACCAGGTGGCGCGGCCCCATCGCCAGCAGCCCGGCGATCGCCACGAGCTGCATCTGCCCGCCGGAGATGCGCGACGGCTCCCTATCGGCGAGCTGCAGAATGCCGACGGCATCGAGCGCCGCCTCGGTACGGGCGATGACCTCGTCTCGCGGCACCCCCAGGTTCATCGGCCCGAAGGCGACCTCTTCGTAGACGGTCAGCGTGACGCCGGAGAGCTGGGTCGTCGGGTTCTGGAAGCAGATGCCGACGCTGCCCGCCAGCTCATGCATCGGGCGCCCGGCGGCGTCCTCCCCGTCCAGCAGCAGGCGGCCGCCGAGCGTCCCGCCGGTGGCGCGTGGCGCAAGCCCGCTCGCGACCAGGCAGAGCGTGCTCTTGCCACTCTCGCTGGCCCCGACCACTCCGACGACCTCGCCCTCCGCAAGGCTCAGGTCCACCTCGTGCAGGGAGGGCCGCGCCGCGCCGGCGTAGCGATAGGTGACACCTTCGAGTGCCAGCATCGGCGCCGTGCCCCGGCCCTAGGGGAGCGCCACGACGCTGCGCGCCACCACCGCCATCGGGACGAGCGCGACGAGCAGCCAGCGGACGAGCCGCTGCCTGCCGGAGTCTGGCGGGTGCCACAGCAGCGTCCGGCGGCCCGGCCGCGCGAAGCCCCGTGCCTCCAGCGCCATCGACCGGTCCTCGACCTCGCCGATTGAGCCCATGATCACCGGCCCCACGATCGGCAGCAGGCCGCGGAATCGTCGCCACGGGCTTCCTTCCGTGTCCAGACCCCGCGCCCGCTGTGCCGAGGTGATCGCCGATGCGCGCTCGAGCATCGCGGGGACCGTCTGGACCGATGCGTTGGCGATGAAGGCCAAGCGCGGTGACACCCCGCGCCGTTCGAGGTCCACGACGAGGTCGGCCGGGCGCGTCGTCAGGTAGAAGAGGCTCATCGCGCCGGAGATGGCGAGGATCCGGACGAGGATCTCCACTGCGAAGACGACGCCCTCGCGCGTCGCCGAGATCGGGCCCACGCGCAGGAGGACCTCCTGACCGCCGGGGAAGAAGAAGACGTTGACGAGCACGGCGCTGATGGCGATCGGAAGGCTGAACAGGAGCGAGGTCCTGACCAGCGGCCGGAGGACGCCAGAAGTCGTCGCCGGGACGAGGACGGCGACGATGATCAGCGTCAGCGGGCCGACCAGGCCGCCGAGGGCGACCGCCGCGATGGCGGTGACGGTCGCGGCGACGAGCTTGGTGAGCGGGTTGAGCCGGTGGTAGGCGCTGGGACCTCGCGGCTGCAGGAACGATGGGACCGTCAGGCCGGGGCTCCCTCCTGACGACCGACCAACTGCTCGCCCTGCGGGAACCGGGCCTTGGAGCGGACGGCCATCGCGGAGAGCATCAGGTAGACCACGAAGAACGTGACGACCTTGTCCACGGGGTCGGAGAGCAGCCCCTGCTGGAAGGCCGCGGTCTGGATGTCCGAGCCGCCCTGCCGGAACGCGGCGACGAGGAAGTCGGTGCCGGCGCCGGTCACGCCGCCGAAGACGTTCGCGGAGATCGGTGCGCTGATGATCGCGGCGACGACCCCGGTCACCACGCCCCCTACCACCACGTACGCCACGGTCAGGTCGCGCCGCACGAACAACAGGGCGAAGAAACCGACGATGGCGAGGGCCGCCAGGACCAGGACCGCGTAGCCGAGCACCACGAAAAGCGTGTCGGTGTTCTCGGGGTTGACGATCGGCACGGCATCACCGCCATAGAACCGGGTGTAGGCGTAGCCCGCCAGCAGCAGCACGATCGCGACCGCGACCACACCGCCGACGACGAGCGAGGTCCCGGAGGCGTTCGTGCGAGGGCGCAACCACCCGACACGCCCGAACACACCGGCCAGGAGCCCGATCACAGCCGCGACGATCGCGAACGGAGCCGCGATGTCGCTGTGGAAGGGTGGCGGCACCACGTAGGTCCAGAGCAGGTTCGCCAGCAGCCCGGTGACCGCGCCCGGGATCGGACCGGCGAGCGCCCCGACCAGGATGGTGCCGATCGAATCGAGGTAGATCGGCAGCTTCAGGGCGGCGCCGACCGCCTGGCCGAGCACGATGTTCAAGGCGATCGCGATCGGCATCAGCACCACGGTCCGCGTATCGAACTGGCGGGAGATCGAGTCGAACGAGCCGGTCTGCAGCTTCTCGATCAGCGCGTAGACGACGAACGCGATGAGCAGCGCCACGGCGAGGATCACCGCGATGGAGTTGGCGCCCGTGAGGTTGACGCCCGAGTCGGGATCGGGTGTCCCGAAGGTCCCGAACATGACCACGCCCGCGCCCGCCGCGACGAAGAACGCCATGACGGCCACGACGGTGCGGATCGCGCCCTGTGACACGTCGATCCCTCCTACTCCCGCTCGCTGTGTCCCACGCCCCCGCGTCCCGCGAACGCGGTCAGCTTGCCACGTTCGAGGCATGAACAGCGAGCCAGCCGACACGCTCGATGAACCGCTCGAAGAAGCGGTCGGTGTCGGCCTCGACGGCGATGTCCAGGTTGGGCGGCCTGCCCCAGCGGCGCCGCCAGTCCGCGACGGTCTCGCCGGTCGTCAGCGTGCCGCCAAGCTCCACGCCCACGGCGAGTGCCTCGGTCCGGACGAGCGTCGGGTCCAGGGCGGCGGCGACTGCGAGCGCATCGTGGATGAACGCGCCGTGGAACCCGTCGAACCGGCTGTGGAACTCCATGTAGAAGCGCAGGGCATCCTCGACGAAGCGGATGGTCGGGCCGGTGGCCGCCGGGCCAGCCGTGGTGCGGAGGCGATCGAGGTGCGCGGGCACGAGCTTGGCACGCTCCGTGACGTCCAGTCCCAGGGCGATGGGCCGCGCCACGT
>JACDBP010000014.1 GCA_013694835.1 Chloroflexota bacterium | reverse complement strand
AAGACGCGCCGTACGATGTGCCACGAGAGCCTCCTCACGGTTTGGAGCTTCAACACCCCGTACCGTGCCCGGAGGCTCTCACTTGTCAACAACGTCCCTGAGGACGACAACTAGATCTCGGCGGTCGGCAGCTCGACGCCGGTGACGTCCGTGATCCAGTTGTAGACGGCCTGGGTATCGACCCGGTAGCCGAAGCCCAGACCGGCGCAGTTGCCGTTGATGACGAACGAGTTGACCGCGACGACGATGTTCGTGTCGTCCCAAAGGATGGGACCACCCGAATCACCGAAGCATGTACCGCCACCGCCGCGTCCCGCATTCGTCCCGACCTGGATGTTGAACCCGCCCGTGGTCTGGTTGCGGACGTTGATGATCGAGCCGGTGGCCATGAGGCGCTCGCGATACGAGAGCGTGGCGGGGCGGATGTCCGAGACACCGTAGCCGGTGAACGTCACGCTCGGGCCCGCACCCCGGCGCTCGTTGGTGGCCAGGTAGTCCAGCGAACCCGGGTCGGCGAGGATCGCGAACTCCGTCTCGAACGTGATCGCCTCCTCGAGCACCACGATGCCGACGTCGTTCGTGTCCGGGAAGCCGGCGAAGTTGTCGAAGCCGCGGTTGTACAGCTCGGTCGACTCGTAGCACAGCGGGTCGTTCGCGATGCACATGTCGGGGTAGCCCGTTCGCGGGTCGATCCCCGTGCCGGTGAACTGGCCCCCGACGTCCTGGTGGAACCAGATCCGGGCGCTCGCCGCCACATCCCCGTCGCCGGCGTCCGTGCAGTGGCCGGCGGTCAGAAAGATCGTCGGTGACAGCAGGCTGCCGGAGCAGCGGTGCAGGAACTCGCCGTCCTCGTCGTAGAACGCGACGAGACCGACATAGGTGTGCTCGTAATCCTCGACGAAGTTGCCGGTGATCGCGCTTGCCGGCACCGCCATGGCGAGTGTCGCCAGGACTGCCAGGAACAGACTGGATAGCCGTCGCATCGATGCTCCTCCAACGGGTCGCCCGCGCGTGGGCGGGGGCGGGGGCGTCAAATCATGTGGGGCCATCAGATCCGATCGGAGGGTGCCGGGGTCGGTTCGCGCAGGGCCAGCGCATTGCGTCCCCATATCAGCGATCCGGAGCGTCCCGTCAGATGCTCTGCGGACGGCACCCGGCCGTGACCGACTACCATCGAGTGCCCCGCCCCGACCACCCGGAGGCTCCCGTGACCGACGATCTCGAGCAGCTGGCGACCGAGTACCACGACTTCCGCCAGGAAGCGTCCCCGACCTACGCGCACATGCAGGGCGACTACCGGTTCGCCGGGCGGTTCGAGGACATCAGCCGGGCGGCGGAGGACAGGGACATCGCGGCTGCTCGCGCGTTCGCCGGCCGCGCCGAGACGCTGGCCGAGGTGGGGCTGGACCACCAGCAGCGGATCACCCGCTCCATGCTCGCCTGGGATGCCACGGCCCGAGCCGACTTCGCCGAGGCGCGTCTGGCCGAGATCGACGTCGACCCCATCAGCGGCTGGCACATCATGCTGCCGGTCTACCTGCCGAAGCTGGGCCTGCCGACGAGCGAGGTCGCCGAGGCGATGGTCGACAAGTTCCGAGGCATCGCCGACGGCTTCCGTGATGCAGGCGAGCGCTACCGTGAGGGCGTGGGCCACGGCCGGGCGCCGGCCCGCTTCGCGGTCGACGACACGGTAAGGCAGCTCGATGCGTGGCTGGCCATGCCGGTCGACGACGACCCGATCCTGGCGCTCGGCGCCACGCCGCACGGTTTCGATCGCGACGCCTGGCTCGGGCGCCTCAGGGCCGTCGTCGAGCGGGACATCCGTCCGGCGGTCGCGGCGTATCGCGACCTGCTGCGTGACGAGATCGCCCCGGCCGGTCGGTCCGACGAGGCGTGTGGCCTGGGCTCGCTGCCCGACGGCGAGGAAACGTACCGCCGGGCGATCCACTACTACACGACCGTCGACCGATCCGCGCAGGAGATCCACGACATCGGTCTCGCCCAGATCGACAAGCTGGCCGGGGAGTACCGCGAGCTCGGGCGGGAGGTGGTCGGGACGGAGGACCTGACCACCATCTTCGAGCGGATGCGCTCCGACCCGGAGCTGCACCACACCAATGGCCCGGAGATCGTATCCGCGTCCAAGACCGCCATGGCCAGGGCCAAGGCCGCCATGGGCGACTGGTTCGGGGTCCTGCCAAAGGCCGACTGCGACGTCGAGGAGGTCAGCGG
>JACDBP010000012.1 GCA_013694835.1 Chloroflexota bacterium | reverse complement strand
GGTCTGGATGTCGATCCTGCGGGTGGGCTCGATCCGCGGCTGAGACAGCCGCGGATCGGCTTCCCGGCGAGGGCAGAACGCCTCTTCGGTGCTCCCTCAGCGTGGGATCGGCTGCGCACGCCAGCAGCCCTGGTGGAAGCGGCCAGGAAGACGGCGAAGAGCGCCATGTCGTTCAGTCCATCTGGATCGTTGCCCGGCACGACTCGCCCCCGCGCACCCTGCCTGACGATTCCCACCGATGGGCCACCGGGCGGCCCACGCCGCACATCGAGCTGCTCAGCAGGCGCAGGGCGAGTTCGTGCGAGGTGGCGATCCCAGATGGTGCGGGGTACGATCAGCCGGATGACGATCTATCTCGACCACGCAGCGACGACGCCGATGCGGCCAGAGGTCCTCGAGGCGATGCTGCCACTGTTGACCGGGACCTTCGGCAACCCCTCGTCGCCCCATGCGCAGGGCCGCCGGGCACGGGCCGCGCTGGACGAGGCACACGAGACCCTGGCGCGGGCGATCGGCGCCGAACCTCGCGAGATCGTCTTCACGGCCAGCGGCACGGAGGCCACCAATCTGGCGGTGAAGGGTGCTGCCTGGGCCGGCAAGGCCAGCGGCAACCAGATCGTGACGACGGCCGTGGAGCACCACGCCACGCTTCACGCCGTCCGACACCTGGAGAAGTTCGGTTTCGAGGCGATCGTGCTGCCGGTCGACCGCTACGGTCGGGTGGACCCCGAAGCGGTCGATGCCACCATCACCGACCGGACCGTACTGGTGACGGTGATGCTCGCCAACAACGAGGTCGGCACCATCCAGCCGATCGCAGAGATCGTCGAGCGGGTCCGTCGCCATCGGCGGGTCCTGATCCATGTGGACGCGGTGCAGGGTGCGCCGTATCTCGACCTCGACGTCCGTTCGCTGGACATCGACCTGCTCTCGCTGGGTGCCCACAAGCTCGAGGGCCCGAAGGGGATGGGCGTCCTGTACATCCGCCACGGCACCACGCTGCTGCCCCAGACGCACGGAGGGTCCCAGGAACGGCACCGACGGGCAGGCACGGAGAACGTCGCCGGTGCGGTGGGCATGGCTCGCGCCCTGGAGCTCTGCGTAGCGGAGCGCCCGGAGACCGTCAGGCGCCTTCGGCGGCTGCGCGATCGGCTGGCCCAGGCGACGCTTGCCGTGCCCGGTGTCGAGTTGACCGGCCACCCCAAGGAGCGGCTCGCCGGGCACCTGTCGGTCATCGCCAGGGACGCCGATGGTGACGCCATCGCGCTGAGCCTCGACCTGGAGGGCATCGCCTGCTCGACCGGCTCGGCGTGCACGACCGGCTCGACCGAGCCGTCCCATGTGCTCAGCGCGATGGGTTATCCCGAGGAGGAGGCACGCGGCGCCCTGCGGCTGACGCTCGGCCGGACGACGACCGCGGACGAGATCGAGGTGGCGGTCCGGACCGTGCCGCCGTGCATCGCGCGGATGCGTGCCGCATCCGCCGCCGTGACGGCCGATCCGCTCGGGCTGGAGGTCCCGGCCTGAACGGACGCAACGTGTCCGCGGCTCGATCGCGGGTGCTCGTGGCGATGTCGGGCGGTGTGGATTCGTCCGTCGCTGCAGCGCTGATCGCGGAGCAGGGGATCGACGCCGTCGGCGTCTGGATGCGGCTCCACGACGTGGCCGACAGCTACAGCGACCTCAAGAAGAGCTGCTGCTCCCTCGACGCCGCCGACGATGCCCGTCGGGTCGCGGGTCAGCTGGGCATCCCGTTCTACGTGCTGAACCTGGAGCGCGAGTTCGAAGCGGGCGTGATGCGCCCCTTCCTGCAGGCCTATCTCGACGGTCGCACCCCGAGCCCGTGCGTCGACTGCAACAGCGTCCTCAAGTTCGGGGCGCTGCTGGGTCGGGCGCGCCGGCTGTACGAGTGCGACGCCGTCGCCACGGGACACTACGCGCGGGTCGAGACGATCCCCGATGACACGGCCGCAGGTGGCAAGCGCCATCGCCTGCTCCGCGGGCGGGATGCGGACAAGGACCAGAGCTACTTCTTGTACGGGCTGCGCCAGGACCAGCTCGCCCACACCCGCTTCCCGCTGGGGGAGCTGACGAAGCCCGAGGTCCGGGACGTCGCCCGCCGCCACGGGCTGGTAACGGCGGAGAAGCCTGAGAGCCAGGAGATCTGTTTCGTGCCCGGCGGGGACTACCGCGAGTCACTCCGCACACGCGCCGGCTGGCGCGAGGTGCCGGGTCCTTTAGTGGATCGTGATGGGCGCCAGGTCGGCGAGCACCGGGGTGTCGCGGCCTACACGGTCGGCCAGCGACAGGGCCTCGGCGTAGCGCTCGGTGAGCCACGGTACGTGCGAGCCCTGGACGCCGCGACGAACATCGTCACGCTCGGTCGACGCGAGGACCTGCAGCAGCGCAAGTTCGTGATCGATGCCGTCTCGTTCGTCAGCGGCGTTGCTCCAGGAGAGCGGTTCGCGGCGCTGGTGCGCATCCGCCATCGCGGCGACCCAGTGCCAGGCCTCGTCCAGCGCGCAGCAGGAGAGGGCCGCGACGGGCGTCGCTGGTACGTCGAGCTCGAGCGCCCGGCGTGGGCGCCGGCGCCCGGCCAGGCGGCGGTCCTGTACGAGCCTGAGGACCCCGACGAGGTGCTCGGC
>JACDBP010000368.1 GCA_013694835.1 Chloroflexota bacterium | reverse complement strand
GTGGTGGTCGTGTCTGCTTCGACGAGGCTGCCGCTGGCCCAGGCCCGACTGGCGCTGCTGCCGTACATGATCGATGCCGATCGGCCGCTCATCTGCCTTGACACGGAGACGACCGGGCTCGGCACCGCGGCGGGCACGCTGCCGTTCCTCGTCGGCATCGGGCGCTGGGACGGCGAGACCTTCCGCACCCGACAGCTGTTCCTACCTGAGCAGCCGGACGAACCTGCGTTCCTCGCGGCGCTCGCGGCGGAGATCCCGCCGGACGCCTGGCTCGTCACCTACAACGGCCGCTCGTTCGATTGGCCGCTCCTGGTCGCTCGCTACCGGCTCCAGCGGCAGGCGGCGCCGGTGCACGCGGGACACCTGGACCTGCTGCCCCTCGCCCGGCAGCTGCGGCGCCACCGTCTGCCGGATGCCAGGCTGGCCAGCGTAGAGCGCGGGATCGTGGGGGTCGTGAGGCATGGGGATCTCCCCGGCGCGCTCATCCCGGAGCGCTACTTCCAGTACCTCCGCACCGGACGATCGTCGGTCCTGCGGGAGGTCGCCGACCACAACCGACAGGACGTCCTGTCGCTCGCGCGCCTGCTCGTGGAGCTTGCCTCGTCGCTCTCGCTACCGACGTCGTGGATGTCGGCGCATCCCGGCGATGTCGGTGCGCTCGGACGGGCCTACGCCAGGCGACGACGGTACGACGAGGCGCTGGGCTGCTACGAGACCGCGCTGGTGGCCGCCGCCGAGCCGCGCTGGTCGGGACGTGCGGACCACGTGCTGGGTGAGCGGCTGATCGCCGACCGTGCGCGGGTGCTGGCCCGCGTCGGCCGTCGCGAGGAGGCAGCTACGAGCTGGTTGGAGATCGCCGAGACCGGCGGCCGGCTCGCTGCCGTCGCTTGGCTCCAGGTCGCCAAGTACCGCGAGCACCGTGCCGGGGACCTGCGGGGCGCGCTCCAGGCCGCCGAGCGCGCGGGGACCATCGCGGGACAGGCGCGCCGGATGGGCTGGCCGCTGCCGCTCATCGAACGAGACCTGGTGCGGCGGAACGGCCGGCTCCGCCGCCGGCTGGTGCTGGCGGACCGCGGTGGCCGGCCGGTCGTGCGACACGTCGCTGCCAGGGCCGAGATCAGCGCCCCTTCTGCGGTGCGCGCCGCGTGGTCCTTGCCGAGACTCATCGTCGAAGCGCCGTAGCCCGGGGCCACCGTCGTCGGTCGCTCTAGATCGATTCGCCGGAAGGCGCGTCCGTCGAAGCCGTCAGTCCGGCCACGCGCTGCGCGACCATTCGCCGGTCCGGCACGCCGGCCAGGCCGTACGTCTCGACCGCGAGGCTGGCGACGATGGCCGCAAGGTGGAGGGCACGGCCGGTGGGCAGCGGCGCAGCACCAAATGGCCCGCCGTGGATGCGGCCCAGGAACCAGGTCGTGTGCCAGGCGTCGCCGGCCCCGGTGGTGTCCATGGTGCGCCGGACAGGCACCGCCGGCAGGCGGCGCATGCGCAGTCGGTCGCCGTCACGACGGAGATGGATCGCGCCGTGCTCGTCGTTGGTGATGGTCAGCTCCTGGCCATCGCGCGGCAGCAGGCGCTCGAGCGGATCGCCGCCGGCGCGCAGGTCTTCCGCGCTCACCGATCCGTAATCGCTGCGGGCAAGGAGCGGCCCCGGACGTGCCGGCAGCTCGACCACCCTCGCGCCCGGCTCGATCCGGCGCAGCATCCCCTGCCACGCCAGCGCCAGCAGCGCATCGGCCGGCAAGGCGGAGGCCCAGGCGTCCGGTATCTCGTCGGCGACCGGTCCGAGCAGGAACGCGCCGCAGTCCCGCCACTCGTCGGGAAGCGCTCCGGGCGGGATGGCATCGCTGCCCTCATGGCCCACCTGCTCGCGCCCGCGCGGAGTCTGCTGGTTGTCGAAGACCGGTCCGCGGACGAGAGGGACCAAACGCACGTCGGCACCCGCCAGCCGCAGCAGGTCAAGCTCGTGTCCTTCCGTGGCGGACGGGGTGTCGACGCCGATCAGCGCACCCACCCGCGCCCCCAGCCGCGCGGCAAGGAGCGCCCCGTACATCACGGAGCCTCCCATGCGCCAGCCGCGGGGGTCGCTGACGTCGATGTCCCGGGAGGCCGCGCCGACGATCACGAAACCTGGCCGGCCGGCCTCGGAGCCGCTCACCAGCCGCTCCCTATACTCCCGCGGTGTACTTCTACGAGCTTCACGAGACCGACGATGACCTGTTCACGGACCTGGTGCTGGTCCACGACAGCGAGTTCGCCGAGGATGAGTTCCTCGAGCTGGTGCTGGAGGCACGCACCGCGGTCCTCGCGAAGTTCGAGGAGGACTCGCTGGTGGAGGCCGTCGCGAACGAGCTCGCCCGGATCCATGGCTTCACGGTCGTCGACGACAGCCGCATCCGCGTCGCCGTCAACGTCTCGGTCGAGGAGGGCGGCACGGTGCTCGCCGAGACCGATGAGCGCGGCGCCGCCCGCGACACCGGCGATGATGACGACGAGTTCCGCAGCTTGCTCATCGAGGTCGACCCCGAAGACGCACGCTGACGTCGTCGCGCCTGACGGCCGCATCGGCGGTCCAGTCGAAGGCGACCGAGAGCACCGTAGCGAGCGCACCCGGGAGTGCGTGAGCGAGGAGCGGATCGGTCAACGCACGCCTGGGCCGCCGGTCACACGTTGAACAGGATCTCGATCACGTCGCCATCGCGGACGCGATACGTCTTGCCCTCCGAGCGAAGCTTGCCCGCCTTCCGCGCCTCGGCCATCGAGCCCAGCGCCACCAGGTCCTCGTAGAGCACCACCTCGGCGCGGATGAAGCCACGTGCCAGGTCCGAGTGGATGGCGCCTGCGGCATCAACCGCATTCGAGCCGTCGGCGAGTGTCCAGGCCCGCGTCTCGTCGGGGCCCGCAGTGAAGAAGCTGATGAGCCCGAGCAACCGGTACGACAGCCGGATCACCCGTTCCAGGCTCGGTTCGGTGACCCCCAGCTCCTCGCGGAAGCTCGCGGCCTCCTCCTCGTCCAGCTCGCCGATCTCCATCTCGATGCGCGCCGCCATCGCGTCGAACATCGTCTGGCGGTGCCTGGACGCTTCGCGGAACGACTCAACCAGCGCCGGCGCCTCCGGTAGCTGCTTCTCGTCGACGTTCAGCAGCACCATCACCGGTTTCTCGGTCAGGAAGCGGAAGCCGCGGACAGCGCGCGCTTCGTCCTCGGTCAGCTCCAGGTCCCGGATCGGCCGGCCCTCGGTCAGCGCCGGCAGGATACGCTCCAGGATCGCAAGCTCGCGCTCATTCGCCTCCCGTTCGGCGGTGGTGCCATGGCGACCGGAGGTGCGCAGCTTCTCCACTCGCCGCTCCACGACGCCCAGGTCGGCGAACACGAGCTCAAGGTCAAGCCGCTCCATGTCGCGCCGCGGATCGAGCGCACCGTCCGCATGCGGCACGGACGGGTCCTGGAACGCGCGTACCACATGGATCAGCGCATCCGCGTTGCGCAGTCGCGCCAGCTGGTCGGCAGGGATATCGCTACCCGGACGCCCGTCGGTCGATGCCGGCGGGGCGGGCAGGTCGACATACGTGACGTCTGCCGGAACCTCCTTCTTCGGCTTGAACAGCTCGGTCAGCCGGGCCAGCCGCGGATCGGGCACCTTGACGACACCCTGGTTGACGGTCATGCCGCCGAAGCCGCCGGTCTCAGCCGTTCCGCGCGTCAGCGTGTTGAAGATGGTCGTCTTGCCAGAGCCCGCCAGCCCGACGATGGCGATCTGCATCAGTAGCCGAGGCCGGGATCGACGACGTTGCGCAGGGGCTCACCGACCTGGTACCGGCGCAGGTTGTCGCAGAACAGCTCGATGCTGCGATCCAGCACGCGGCCGCTCGACCACGAGGTGTGTGGCGTGAGGATCACGTTCGGCAGCATGTACAGCGGTGACTCAGGCGGCAATGGCTCATCCCGGAAGGTGTCGAGCACCGCCCCACCGAGGGGCCCGTCACGGAGCGCACGCAGGAGCGCCCGCTCGTCCACCAGGCGCCCGCGGGCGACGTTGATGAGCCACGAGCCGGGCTTCATATGGGCCAGCATCGGCTCATCGAACAGGTCCTCGGTCTCCGGGGTGAGCGGCAGACCCAGGACCACGAAGTCGCTCTCCGCAAGGACCTCGTGGATCCGCTCCGGGGGCACCATCGCGTCGACCCGCACCGGCAGCTCGGGTGCGTCTTCGTCGTCGCCCAGGCCGGGTGCGACGCCGGTCGTGACACCGGCCGTGACCTGCCGCCGCACGGCGAGCACGCGGCAGCCGAACCCTCCGGCCAGCGCGGCGACCGCCCGGCCGATCGATCCCAGCCCGACGACACCGATGGTGAGGTCGCGCATCTCGACGCTCTCCAGCGGCTGCCACGTCCGCTCGCCCTGGAGCTCGAGCAGCTGCGGCAGGCGGCGGCTGATCGCCAGCACCATCATCAGCACGTACTCGGCGATGGGCCGGCTGAACACGCCGCGGGCGTTCGTGATGACCAACTGCCGCTCGAGCGCGGCGGGCGTCAGCACCCGCTCCACGCCGGCGGTCGCGGAGTGGACCCAGGTAAGCTCCGGACAGCGCGCCATGAGACGATCGAAGATGGCCGCCGGAAGCGGGCCGCGAAGCAGCACCTCCACATCCGAGAGGTCGCCGTCAGCGAGGCCCTCCAGCGACACGTTGATGAGACGGGCCCCTGGCGCCGAGGCGCGGATCCGCTCTAGGTGCTCGGCGCGGTAGCGAGCAGAGAGGATCGGCGTGAGCGCGATGGCGGCCGGCATGTGTCCCGGCCCGACGACCGCCGCTCCAGCGCTCGATCCCGGGGGCGGCCACCCGGTGTCAAGGTTCACGAGTCGGCAGCCGGGTGAGCCCAGAGCGTCTCAGGCGCCACGCGACGGACCCAGGCGGCCGGATCGGCGAACTCCGCCTCCGTCGGCAGCGCCTCGGGGCCGTCCCACAGGTGTCCGACGGCCGCGGCGCCACCGGTCCTGGCGACGCCCGCCACGAACCGCTCGCCCCGTCGGTACTGCTCGAGCTTCATGTCGAGCCCCGTCAGTCGGGCGACGATCCGGTCCAGGCCGCGGCGGCGCTGATCGCGACGCGCCTCGAAACGCTCGCGGACGGTCCTGACGTTCGGCACCACCTCCGCGCCGACCTCGTCCATGACCCAGTCGCTGAACCCCTCCAGGAGGCTCATCACCAGCTGCGTCTCGCGCAGCAGTCGCCGCTGCTCCTGGGACATCAAGCCCCACAGCAGGTGCTCGCCGCTCCGCGGCCGCCAGCGTCGGATCAGCTGGCCGAGCCCCTTGGCCTGGATCGTCCGGGCGTCATCGAGGAAGCTGGCGATCTGCCGCTCCAGCCGCTCGGCAAGGTACGGCCGCAGCCAGGGGTGAGCCTCGAACTCGAAAGCGTGGGTCGCCTCGTGCAGCGCGATCCAGACCCGGAAGTCGTCGAGCGGGACATCGAGCGCCGTCGCCGTCGCCCGGATGTTCTCCTCCACGAACAGGAGCCGCCCCGGCGCGGCCTCTGCCGAGAGGAGCGCGATGTCGTACTGGCCGAGCACCCGGCCGCCCAGGAAGCTCAACAGGAAGGCCACCTGCTGGGTCGTCAGGAACCGATTGGCAACGGCCGCAAGCCCGGCGCCCAAGCTGTCCTCACGAGCCTCATCCCGTTGCAACAGCTGCTCCTCGAGCCGGCCAACGAGATGGCGGAACATGACCAGGTTGGCCCGTGCCCAGTCGCCGCGATCGACCACCTCGTGACGCTCCACGACGCCCGGCAGGTGCGTTCCGAGATGCCGTTCCAGCAGCGGCACGATGCGTCGCATCGCCGC
>JACDBP010000356.1 GCA_013694835.1 Chloroflexota bacterium | reverse complement strand
AGCCGGCAATGCCTCCCTGGAAGAGGTGGTGATGGCGCTCCGCACCCGGCCCGCCCAGTTCCGTTCGGCCACCACTGGCGTCGCCACCGAGCAACTCACGGCGACAAGCCGGCTGGTCAGCTACCTGACCGGCATCGTGGTGCAGCCGAACAAGAGCGTGGTCGGCGCCAATGCGTTCGCGCACGAGTCCGGCATCCACCAGGACGGCATGCTCAAGAACCCGCTGACCTACGAGATCATGACCCCGCAGTCGATCGGGCTGGCAGGCTCGACGCTCTCCATCGGCAAGCTTTCGGGCCGCAGGGGCCTCCAGGGCAAGCTGGCCGAGCTGGGCTACGAGCTCGAGAGCCAGGCCCTCGACGCGGTCTACCGCGAGGCCATCGCGCTGGCCGACGCCAAGAAGGAGGTCACCGACGACGACCTCATCGCACTGGTGGAGCAGCACGTCGCCGAGTCGCCCGCGGCCGAGGCGGAGGGCGCGGCCATCACGCTGGATGGCTGGAACGTCACTTCCAGCCACGGCGGCCGCTCGCAGGGGAGCGTCTCGCTGACCGTTCGCGGCGGATCGCGGACCGCCGATTCCTCGGGCAACGGGCCGGTCGACGCACTCTTCCGCGCCGTGGACGCGGCCGTGGAGCCGGTCCTTGGCTGGCGGCCGGTCCTGACGGAGTACGAGATCCGCGCCGTGAGCGCGGGGGAGGATGCCCAGGGCCGCGTGCTCGTCCGGGCTCGCCGCTCCAACGGGGAAGCCGCTGCGACGGGCCACGGCCTCTCCACGAACATCATCGAGGCCTCGCTGGAGGGTTACCTGGGCGCTCTCAAGAAGCTCCTAGGCGAGGGCCACGAGCCCATGCGGACCGAAAGCCAGGGAGCGGCGGAGGTGTCGGTCCCGTGACGGCGGCAAGCGACGGCCGGAGCCCGGCGGGACGCCGGAACCCGGACGCCTCACGCGCAGCAGCCGCCGAAGGCGGACTGCGGAGGAGGACGACCACCTACCGCATCGCCGTGATCCCGGGCGACGGGATCGGACCGGAGGTGACGGGCGCCGCGCGCCTCGTTCTCGAGGCCGTCGCGACCCGGTTCGGATTCGTGCTCGCGTGGCGGGAGCTGGTCGTGGGCGGCGCCGCCATCGACGCCTATGGCACGGCCATCCGCGACGAGGACCTGGAGGCCTGCCGCGAGGCCGATGCCATCCTGCTCGGCGCGGTCGGTGGACCGAGATGGGACGATCCGAACGCGTCGGTGCGTCCCGAGCAGGCGCTCTTCGCCCTTCGCGGCGGCCTCGGGCTGTTCGCGAACCTGCGGCCGGTGACCGTGGACCGGCCGCTCATCGATGCCTCGCCGCTGCGCCCCGAGCGGCTGGATGGTGTCGACCTCCTCATCGTCCGCGAGCTGACCGGTGGCCTCTACTTCGGCCTTCCATCGGAAGAGCGTGTGACGCCACAGGGACGCGTCGCGGTCGACACCCTCCGCTACGACGAGCACGAGATCGCGCGCGTGGTCCGCCTCGCCTTCCAGCTCGCGCGGGGCCGCCGCGGCCGCCTGACGAGCGTCGACAAGGCGAACGTCCTTGCCTCGAGCCGGCTCTGGCGCAAGGTCGTCAACGAGCTGCGGCACGAGTACCCGGATGTTGCCGTCGACCACCGTCTCGTCGATGCCTGCGCGATGCAGCTCGTGACCCAGCCTGCTGCGTTCGACGTGCTGGTGACAGAGAACCTCTTCGGCGACATCCTGTCGGACGAGGCCTCCGTGCTCAGCGGATCGCTCGGGATGTTGCCCTCGGCCTCGCTCGGGGCAGCGCGGACCAGCCACGGGCTGCGCGGTCTCTACGAGCCGATCCACGGCTCGGCGCCGGACATCGCCGGCACGGGCAGGGCGAACCCGATCGGCACCATCCGATCGGCGGCGATGTTGCTCCGCTGGTCGCTCGGCCAGGAAGCAGCCGCCGCTGCGGTCGAGGCAGCCGTGATCGCCACGCTCGACGACGGCGCTCGAACGGCCGACCTGATGCCGCCCGCAACGGCCCGCCCGGAAGGTGTCCGGCTGCTCGATACCGCCGGCTTCACGCACGAGGTCATCGACCACCTGGGGAGCGGCATCATCGACCACCTGGGGAGCGGCACCACCGGCCATGCCGGCCCCGCGCCATCAGAGGGACCTGCGCGCGCCATGCAGGCGGTGTCATGACCCCCCAGCCCGTCGTGCTCTACGACACGACCCTCAGGGACGGCACGCAGGGCGAGAACATCACACTCTCGCTGGCCGACAAGCTGCGCATCGCGCGGATGCTCGACGAGTACGGGATGCCCTACATCGAAGGGGGCTGGCCGGGCTCGAACCCCAAGGACATCGAGTTCTTCAGGGCCGCCCGGGGCATGACCTGGCAGTCCGCGAAGCTGGCCGCCTTCGGCTCGACCCGCCATCGCGCCAACCGGCCGCAGGACGATCCGAACCTGCGCGAACTGGTCGCCGCGGAGACACCGGTGGTGACCATCTTCGGCAAGAGCTGGCTGCTCCACGTGACCGAGGTGCTCGGCGCTTCGCCGCAGGAGAACCTCGACATGATCGCGGACTCGGTCGGCTTCGTGATCGACCATGGCCGCGAGATCGTCTACGACGCGGAGCATTTCTTCGACGGCTACCGGGCCGACCGTGAATACGCGCTGGCCACGCTTCGAGCGGCGCGCGAGGCGGGGTCGCGGACGCTCGTCCTGTGCGACACGAACGGCGGCACGCTCACCGCGGAGCTGCTGGCGATCGTCGGTGACGTCCAGGACACCCTGGGCGCTGACCCGAGGGCGCCCGAGGTGACGTGGGGCATCCACACCCACAACGACGCGGAGCTGGCGGTCGCCAACTCGATGGCCGCGGTGGGGGCCGGCATCCGCCACGTCCAGGCGACGATCAACGGCTACGGCGAGCGCTGCGGCAACGCGAACATGGTCTCGATCCTCGCGAACCTTGCGCTGAAGACGCCGCACCGGCTGGTCCCGGCCGGGGGTGGCTCGCTGGAAGGCCTGACGGAGCTGTCGCGAGCGGTCGCCGAGATCGCCAACATCAGCCCCGACGACTACCAGCCGTACGTCGGCCGGTCGGCTTTTGCGCACAAGGGCGGCGTCCATGGCGCGGCCGTTGCGAAGGTCGAACGGAGCTACCAGCACATCGACCCGACGGCCGTGGGCAACGCCGGGCGACTCGTCGTGAGCGAGCTTGGCGGCCGGGCGAACATCCGCATCCGGGCAGAGCAGCTGGGGCACCAGCTGGAAGGCGTCATCGACCCGAAGGTGCTCTCGGACCTGGTGAAGCAGCTGGAGTCGGAGGGGCTCGCTTTCGAGGGCGCCGAGGCCAGCTTCGAGCTGCTGATCCGCCGCCACCAGGCCGACTACCAGGCACCGTTCCGGATCGTCGACTACACCTGCCTCGTGGAGCAGCGCTCCGGGCGGGAGCTGCTGGCGGAGGCGACCGTCAAGGTGGAGGTCGCGGGCGAGGTGCTCCACACCGCTGCCGATGGCAACGGCCCGGTGAACGCTCTCGACGCCGCGCTCCGCAAGGCGCTGCGGGCGTTCTACCCCCAGCTCGACTCGGTCCATCTGTACGACTACAAGGTGCGCATCCTGGATGGCGATGCCGCGACGGCCGCCCGAACGCGGGTCATCATCGATTCTGCCGACGGCGCCAACGAGTGGTCGACCATGGGCAGCGACACGAACATCATCTCGGCCTCGGCGAAGGCCCTCGCGGACTCGCTCGAGTACGCCATCTGGAAGAGCAACGCCGAGCTTCGGCGGCGCGACGAACGCCACTTCACCAGCGGGGTCGCGACGACACCCGCCGGCCAGAGCCAGCAGGAGGCCATCGCATGACCACCGAGCAGACCGCCGCGGGCGGCGCGGACGCAGCGGCAGAGTCCGCCGCGCCGAGTTCCGCCGAGTCCGAGGACCAGCGCATCCGCCTCGTCCGCTGGACGTGTACCACGGGCTCCAACTCACGCAGCCGCGGCGCCGTGGTCCTGGAGAGCGGCGATCATCGCTGGCAGGCGTCCGCCGAGGGCAACGGTGCGGTCGATGCGCTGTTCGGGGCCGTCGACCAGGCCCTCGCGGACGTGCTGACGGGCCACCCGCGGCTGCTGGCCTACGACGTCCACGCCGTCGCCGAGGGCCCCGACGCGGAGGGTGCCGTGACGGTCAGGCTCGCGCCGCCGGCAGGGGCAGAGGGCGCGCGGTCGGACGGCACGTACGAGGGTGCGAGCCAGAACACGAACATCATCGCGGCGTCGATCGAGGCATACATCGGGGCGCTCAACCTGCTCTTGGCCGAGGCGCACTGGCAGGGTGCCACCGATTCGGCCGGCAACTTCCGTGCGGCGCCCGGCGAGACGGGCCCGCAGACCGAGTACGACCCGGCGGAGGCCAAGCCGGACACCACGCGGTGGTGGAGCTGATGACCGCGCCGACGGAGACGCCGGTCGCGCGATCGGCGCAGGGGACCGACGGGCGTCGGGTGACGATCGGGGCCTTCGCCTACTTCGAGGGTCGGATCGTCCCATCCGGGGCCGCCAATGTCTCCATCGCGACCCACGCGCTGAACTACGGCACGGCGATCTTCGAGGGGATCCGGGCGTATCGCCAGGACGACGGCTCGCTCGCCATCCTGTTCGCGCTGGAGCACTACCGGCGGCTGCTGCGCAACGGCCGCCTCGTGCGCGCCGCGGTCCCGGAGACGGCTGAGGATCTCGTGGAGATCACCCGCGACCTACTCCGACGCAACGGCGAAAGTGCCGATCTGTATGTCCGGCCGCTGCTCTACAAGTCTGCCCAGACGGTGCGCCTCCAGCTGTCGGGGCTCGACGACCGCATCGCCATCTACAGCTTCCCACTCGGTGATTACGTCTCAACCGAGGGCCTCCGCGTCGCGGTTTCCGCCTGGCAGCGCGTCAATGACAACGCCATGCCGGCGCGCGGCAAGATCACGGGCTCCTACGTGAACGCCTGCCTCGCCGTCGAGGACGCGAAGTCCGCCGGCTACGGCGAGGCGATCATGCTCAACAGAGACGGTCACGTCGCCGAGGCGTCGTCAGCGAACCTGTTCCTGGTGACCGAGCGGGCGATCGCCACGCCGCCGCTCTCCGAGGACGTGTTGCCGGGCATCACGCGCGACGCCGTCATCGAGCTGGCGCGGAACGAGGGGTTCGAGGTCGTCGAGCGGGTCATCGACAGGACCGAGCTCTACACCGCCGACGAGGTGTTCCTGACCGGCACCGGCGTCCAGATCGCGGCCATCGCGTCCGTCGATGACCGGCCGGTCGGCGAGGACGGCAAGACGCCGGTGACGACGCATCTCCAGGAGCGGTACTTCGCCGCCGTCCGCGGCAGGGAGGAGCGATACCGGCACTGGCTGACGGCGGTTTGAGCGCGGCCGCGCCGAGCCGGATCGCCTTCGCGGGAGAGCGCGGCTCGTTCGCGGAGGATGCCGTTCTGGCGTACGCGCCGGGGGCGGAGGCCTGCCCGGTCGCTGGCTTCCGCGAGGTCTTCGAGGCGGTCTCGAACGGTGGCGGGCTGGCCGCTGGCGTCCTGCCGATCGAGAACCTGGTCAACGGCACCGTCCGCGAGGTCTACGACCTACTGCTGGAACACGGCCTCATCATCGTGGGCGAGGTCATCGTTCCGGTCCGGCTCTGTTTCGCGGCGCTGCCGGGTGAGACCGTCGAGTCCATCAGCACGGTCTACTCGCACATCCAGGCGCTCGGCCAGGCGGAGGCGTTCCTCCGATCGCAGCCCTGGTCGCTGCTGACCACCTACAACACCGCCGGCTCCGGCCGGATGATCGCGGAGCGCCGCGAGCGGGGCGCCGCCGCGGTGCTCTCGCCGCGGGCCGCCGCGGTGTTCGGGCTGGAGGTGCTGGTCCCTGACATCCAGACCGAGCCACTCAACCGGACGCGCTTCCTGGTCGTCACGCGTCCGGGGTTGGCCGCGCCGCCGGAGGCTCCGGCACCAGCAGACTCCCGTCCGCGCCGAACGACGCTCGCGATGACCGTTCGCAACGAGCCGGGCTCGCTCCACCGCTGCCTCGGTGTGCTCAAGGACGCCGGGCTCAACATGGACAAGCTGGAATCGCGACCGTCCCGCTCCCGCGCCTGGGAGTACGTCTTCTGGATCGACGCCGACGCCGACCTGCGCGAGCCGCGCGTCCAGGCGGCGTTCCAGGACCTGGAGGCTGCCTCGTCGACATTACGGCTCCTGGGGTCCTACGCGAAGGCCGAGGAGCCTGCCCCGTAGGCGGCTCGGGGGTCAAGATTCGACTCGCCGCCTGTGTGCATCCGGCGAGCAGCGTCAAGGGCAGCCTTCGCCAGAGTCCGCGAACGTCTCCCTGACGACCCGCAGACATCCCCCTTAAAACTCCGCAGACGTCCCCCTGAAAGCTCCGCAAAAGCAAGCTCCGAGACAGGATCGACACCGGCGCCATCGGCGAACCTCTGGCCCTCGCGATCATCACCGCCACAGGCTACGGCTACGTCCGCAATGACGGTGTCGCGGTGATTCCTGTCGGGACCCTGTGTGCCTGATGAGCGGCACAACGTCGCAAGAAGCGCTAGTCCGGCAGCTCGACCCAGCCCTCGATCAGGGGCGCCACGCAGCCCGAGACGCGGACCTCGCCCGGTTGGCCGCCGCCGTCGAAGTCGACCTCCGCAACGAGGCGTGACGGCCGGCCGACCTCCACGCCCTGCTCGATGACCAGGCGATAGGTCGCATCGCGAGTTCGAGCCAGGCGGCCGAGGTACACCGCGATGGGGCCGGCGGCCGAACCTGTGGCGGGATCCTCGGTGATGCCCTGGCGCGGGTGAACGAGCACTCGCACGTGGACGTCGGCATCCGGCACCGCGCCGGCGTTGCCCGGGGCCACGAGCGCGGCCGAATCGGAGCCGTAGGTCGAGGCGAAGTCGGCGATCTGGTGGCTTCGCTCGTTCGAGATGTCCTCCAGCATCTGGAGGTCCTGGACGGGAACGATGAGGAACGGCAGGCCGGTCGAGATGACGGCCGCCGGGGACTTCGACGGAGCGCCGCGCTTCGGCTTCCAACGCAGGTACGGCACGCCGATCTCCAGCGCTTCCCCGAGTTCGTCCAACTCGTCGGGGTCGATGACATGGATCAGCTCCGCGGCGCTCTGGACCATCGTCACCGCGCCGATCCTGTCGCCCGGGCGCTCGTCGTCCGCTGCTTCGCCGGCTTCGGCCGGCCGCACCTCGAGCCACAGCGACTGGACACCGAGCGCCGTCTCGTACCGGATATCGGTCCGGGGCGCCTCCAACTCGAAGCGTCCATCGTCGGCCAGCACCCAGGCGGTGCCGAGCGCCGGGTGGCCCGCGGCGGGGAGCTCTTCACCCGGCGTGAAGATCCGCATCCTGTAGGCGGCACCCGCATCGGCTCCGGCCGCGCTCGGCGGCAGGACGAAGGTCGTCTCGGAGAGGTTCATCTCGCGGGCGAGCCGCTGCATCTCCTCCTCGGTCAGCCCGGTGGCGTCGGTGAAGACGGCCAGCGGGTTGCCGGACAGCGGTCGATCGGCGAATACGTCGACCTGTCGGAATCGGAACCTGCGGGTCACGCGCCGGAGTCTAGCGGCGCCACCGCCGACGGGTGCCCACACACGGGTCGCGATGCACCGACAGCGCACGGATCTCAGGTCTGGTGACTGATACGCGAACACTACGTCCCGACCGGTGCGCCACCACGCGCTTCCCAGCCAGCTACGCTCGGACTTATGCCCAGCGCGTGTACGGAGCGACCGCGCCGCCGGTCGCGCCACCGTAGCCGTCACCAAGGGGTTCCGTGGCAACGCCCGCCGGGGAGGCCCTCAGGTGGCCGGCCTTCGGGCGGACCCGTCGCGTAGAATCGAGGCCCGACACCCGAGGAGCACGATATGGCCCTGACGACGTCGACCAAGCCCCATCCCATGTTCCTGGCCGGCCGCTGGGTCGACTCGCCGGATGTCCTGGAGGTGGCCAACCCGGCCGACGCTGCCGAGCTCGCGGGCGCGACCTACACCGCTACGCCCGATCAGCTCGAGGAGGCCACCCAGGCGGCGGTCAGTGCGTTCGAGGTGACGCGCAGGTCGCCTGCCTACGAGCGCGGCCGGATCCTGCGGGAGATCAGCAGCGGCGTGAAGGCACGCCGCGAGGAGCTGGCACGGACGATCACGCTCGAGTCCGGCAAGCCGATCCGCGACTCGCTGGTGGAGGTCGACCGGGCCGTCGTCACGTTCCGTCTCGGTGCCGAGGAAGCCGAGCGCATGTACGGCGAGCTGATCCCGCTCGACCTCATGCCCGCCTCGAAGGACCGGGTGGGCATCACCAGGCGCTTTCCGATCGGTCCGATCGCGGCGATCAGCCCCTTCAACTTCCCGCTCAACCTGGCCGCCCACAAGTTGGCCCCGGCGATCGCGTCGGGCAACCCGATCGTGCTCAAGCCTCCGTCCAAGGATCCGCTGACGATGCTCTCCATCGCCGAGATCGTGGAAGCAGCGGGCGTGCCGCAGGGCTCGGTCAGCATCCTGCCGATGAGCCGCGAGCTCGGCGACCGGATGGTCGAGGACGAGCGCTTCAAGCTGCTCACCTTCACCGGCTCGCCGAGCGTCGGCTGGCGGATGAAACAGCGCGCCGGCAAGAAGAAGGTCGTGCTGGAGCTGGGCGGCAATGCGGGCGTCATCGTCGACGAGTCCGCCGACCTGGACTGGGCCGTCCAGCGGTGTCTCATCGGTGCCTTCACGTACGCCGGTCAGGTCTGCATCAGCGTCCAGCGGATGTTCGTCCACGAGCGCCTCTGGGAGACATTCATGGACCGGTTCGTCAAGGCGGCCGAGTCGATCCGATCAGGCTCCCCACTGGACCCCGAGACGGTCCTCGGCCCGATGGTCGACGCGCAAGCGGCAGCTCGTGCCCGACAGTGGGTGGACGAGGCGGTCGCGATGGGCGGCAAGCTGCTGACCGGGGGCAGGGCCGAAGGCTCGTTCTTCCCGCCGACGGTGCTCACCGACGTGCCGGACCGCGCTCAGATCTGCTCCAACGAGGCGTTCGCGCCGGTCGTCGTCGCATTCCCCTTCGCCGCTTTCGACGAGGCCATCGCCCGGGTGAACGATTCCTTCTACGGCCTCCAGACCGGCGTCTTCACGAACGACCTGGAGCACGCCTGGCAGGCCTTCAACGAGCTCGAGGTCGGCGGCGTGATGGTCAATGACATCCCGACCTACCGCATCGACCACATGCCCTACGGCGGGGTCAAGGACTCCGGCCTTGGTCGCGAGGGTCTCCGCTGGGCGATCGAGGACATGACCGAGATCAGGATCCTGGTCCTGGCCCACCCCGAGAAGCCGGCTCCGACGCCGTCCGACTGATCCACGGCCGGGACAACGGCCGATCACACGTCAGCTGCCGCGGGCCTGCTCCCCGTCCTTGAGGAGTTCGCTGGTGCATGAGCGGCAGCGGGTCGCATCGGCGGAGACGGCGTCCAGGCAGTAGGGACAGGTCGTGGTAGCGGGATCGTCGGGATGCGGCAGGAAGCGGCGGCTGATCAGGAACACGACGAGGGCCACCATCACGAACGTGATGACGGCGTTCAGGAACGTGCCCCAGCGGATGGCGACCTCCGGCTGGTCGCCCGAGGCGGCCTTCAGCACCACCTTGAGCGCACCGAGATCGACGCCGCCGAGCAGCAGCCCGATGGGCGGCATGATGATGTCGGCCACGAGCGAGGCGACGACGGTCCCGAGTGCCACCCCGATGATCACGCCGATCGCCAGTGCCAGCGCGTTGGTCGTCAACAGGAACGACCGAAACTCGGTATACATCCGCCTCCCAGCCTGGTCCTCGCCCCCAGCCGCGTGGAGACTGACCCTAGCACCTGCCCAGGGCCCCGGCGCGTTCTCCGCGCAGGCCGGCGCCGACGTCAGGGGACGCGCGCCCCCACGATGCCTGAGCCGCTGCGCGACTCGGCGTCGGGCACGACCCGGCTCTGCCGAACGCGATGGATCAGGCCGGTACGCGGACCGAGAGCCATCGCGAGGCCGAAGGCGACCGTCTCCACCAGCACGATGGCCGCCCCCGAGGCCACGTCGAGGTAGAAGCTGAGGTACAGCCCGATCACTGACGAGGCGACGGCGAGCGCCGCAGCCAGCGACAACAACCGCGAGAAGCGCACCACCAGCAGCTGGGCTGTCGCCGCCGGCGTGACCAGCATCGCCACGACGAGGATGATGCCGACGGCCTGGATGCTGACCACGATGGTGACGCCGAGCAGTCCCAACAGGAGGTACTCGAGGCGCGCGACCGGCAGGCCCGATGCCTGCGCGCCGCCGGGGTCGAACGTGGCGTACAGCAGTTCCTTGCGCAGCAGCAGCACGATCGCCAGGACGATCATCGCGAGCACCGCCAGCTGCACCAGGTCCTCGGCGGTGATGAACAGGACGTTGCCCACGAGGTAGCCGAGCAGGTCGCCCGCATACCCCTCGATGGTCGTGAACAACAGCACCCCCAGGGCGAACATGCCGGCGAACAGCACACCGACGGCGGTGTCGAACCGTAATCCGCCGCGCCGGGAGACCCAGGCGATGGCCAGTGCCGTGGCCACCGCCGCGACCGATCCGCCAAGGTACAGCGGCACGCCCAACAGGTACGCGATGACCAGGCCCGGGAAGGCAGCGTGACTCACTGCGTCGCCGATGAACGCCAGACCCTTGAGCACCACGAAGCTGCCCATCACCCCGCAGACCAGTGCCACGATCACCCCTGCCAGGAGGCCGCGCTGCATGAACCCGGAGGCGAGGGGATCGGTCAGCAGCGCCACGAGGTCGCTCACCGGCCCTCCTCGTGGTAGTGCCGCTCGTTGCCGGCGGCATCGTCGTGGTGGTGGGCATCGTCGAGGGCGACGGTCGTACCGAGCTCGCCCTGGAGGATCAGCACGTGGCCGCCGTAGGTTTCGGCCAGCAGGCGCTGGTCGAAGACCGAGCCGGCAGGACCCGTCGAGACCAGTCGCTGGTTGACGAAGGCGACGTCGTGGAAGCGCTGCGCCGCGCAGAGCAGGTCATGGGTCGTGGCGATGACCGTCTTGCCGGTTCGCGTCTCGGCCTCCAGCACGTCCATCAGGTCCTCCTGGGTCGTGGCGTCGACGCCGGTGACGGGCTCGTCCAGGAGGTACAGGTCCGGCTCCGCGGCAAGCGCCCGCGCCAGGAAGACCCGCCGCCGCTGGCCTCCTGAGAGCGCCCCGATCTGGCGGTCGGCAAGTCGCTCCATGCCGACCGTGACGAGCGCCCGAGTGACGAGCTCCCGATCCCGCGCCCCCGGCCGCCGCCCGATGCCGATCAGGGGATAGCGGCCCATCGTCACGACGTCCCCGACCGAAACGGGGAAGTGCCAGTCGACGAGCTCCGCCTGCGGTACGTAGGCGATGCGCCTGGCGTTCGCGCCGGATGGCCCGCCCAGGGTCTCGATGCGGCCGCTCCAGGGCTTCAACAGCCCGGCCATGACCTTGATGAGCGTGCTCTTCCCGGCGCCGTTCGGCCCGATCACCGCCAGCAACGATCCCGCAGGCACCTCCAACGTGACGTGCGAGAGGGCGAGGCGCGCGCCATAGCCCACGGTCACGTCGTCGAGCCGGACCGCCACGGCGCCCCGCGTCGGCGGTCCCAGGGGCACGCGGTTGCCGACGGCGCGCTCCACCTCGCTCATGGCGCGGGGTCCCTCACCTGAGCGCCCCCACGATCTGCTCGATGTCGTAGCGGAGCATGCCCAGGTAGCTGTCCGCGGGCGGTGGACCGAGGGCATCGTTGTAGAGGGTCGTGACGACCCGAGTGATGCCGGCTTCCGCGGCGAGCGTCTGGGCCAGCTTCGGCGAGAACTGCGCCTCGCCGAAGACCGCCCGGGCCCCCGTCGATCTGACCGCGGCCACGAGCGAGGCGAGCTCCGCGGCTGTCGGCTCCTGGCCCACGTTCTCGACGATGACGCCGACCTGCTCGAAGCCGAAGTGCCGCGCCAGGTAGGGGTAGGCGTCGTGGAAGGTGACGAGTTTCCGGTTCGCCGGCGGCAGGCTGCCCACGAGCGCCAGCAACTCCTCGTCAAGCCTGGCAAGCGCCGCCGCGTACGCTGCGCCATTCACGCGGTAGACGTCCGCACCGGCTGGGTCGAGCTCGGTGAGCTTGGACTGGATCGCGGGCAGGTAGTGCTTCGCCACGAGCGATGGGTCCAGCCAGAAGTGCGGGTTCGGCTCGCCCGCCTGCTCGATCGTCGGGATGCCGTCCCCCAGCACCAGCCGCGGCGTGGAGCCCCCGCTTCCCGATCGGAGGAGGTCCGCCAGGAAATCGTCCAAGCCGACCCCGTTCGAGACCAGCAACTGGGCCGATGCAAGACGGCGGGCGTCGCCGGGACGTGGCTCGTAGTCCTCCGGCCCGACGCCGGCGGGGATGATCGAGGCCACGACGACCCGCTCGCCCCCGACATTGCGGACGATGTCCGCGAAGACGGTGGTCGTCGTGACGACCTGTAGCGGCGGCGCGCCCGAAGCACCGGTCGATGGTGCGCTGGTCGAGCCACCGCCCGCACATCCGAAGAGTGCAGCTCCGAAAACAGCGAGAAGCCCGCCGGCTGCGGCGAAGCGGCGGCCCACGTGAGCGGGCGAAGCCGTGGACTTGCGGGAGACCGTGCGGGGCGGGGTGATATCGAGTCTCATTCGATCTCGAGCAGGTGCCATCCGTTGCCCGTGACCTAGGGCGTGCCGGCGGCCGCGTGCAGCGGGCACCGGCCGTACAGCTCGAGGCGGTGGGAGTCGATCCGGAAGCCGGACTGACGTTCGATCTCGGCAACGGTGGCCTGGATGCAGGCGGCCTGGACATCCGTGCTGGCACCGCACACGCTGCAGACGACGTGGTGGTGGTGTACGGGTTCGCACGGAACGTAGGCGTGGTCCCCGGTCGGCAGATCCAGCCGCTCCAGCAGGCCCAGGTCCGCGAACAGGTCCAGGGCTCGGAAGATCGTCGCTCGCCCGATCCCCAGCCGTCGCTGGCGTGCCTCATCGAGTAGCTCGGCGGCCGTGAAGTGCCCGTCGCGCCCCGCGATCATCATCGCCAGTGCCCGGCGCGGCTGCGTCAGCCGATATCCGGCCTGGTCCAGAGCGGTGACGAGGGGTTCGGCGGCGACCACCGCTTGATGATACTGCATCTCATTAACTTCCGTCAGCCATCCAGCCGGCAGCCGGCGTTCCGGTCGGTACACTCGGGCCGTGCCATCGCCTGCCCTGCTTCAGAGCCTGGGATACAGCATCTGGACGCTGCTCTTCGCGCTGTCCCTCGGCAGCTTCGCCACGGTCGTCGCGGGGCGGCTGTGGACCGATGCCACGAAGGGCTACCTCGGGTTCACGGCGCTCTGCTCGGCGCTCCTGGGTGCCCTCGCGCTGCTGGTGGACGTGAACCTCGCCGAACCGGCGGCCCTCGCCGCCATCGACGCCGCGCCGGGGCTCGACCTTGCGCGCCGGCTCGGGCTCGCTGTCTTCAGCGTGCTGGCCCTCGGCTACATCGTGGTCATCAGACGGGGTGAGCGATCGCCGCTCGTGGGGCTCGGCGGGGTCGTGGCTGGCATCGCCGCGGGCGCGGTGGCAGCATTCGGGTGGACCGGGGACCTGGCGCTCGGCATCCCCCTCCTCATCCAGTACCTGGTGCTGGCTGCCGCGACCGGCGGCTCGCTGGCGGCGCTCCTGCTCGGCCATTGGTATCTCGTCACGCCGCGCCTGGGCGAGCGGCCACTCGTGCTAGCGGCAAGAGCGTTGACGTGGGTCGTGTTCATCCAGCTGCTGCTGTTCCTCACCTGGGCGACGATGGGCGTCACGGCCGGAGCGGGTGCCTTTCCTGCGCTCATCGGCAGCTCGGCGCTCCTGGTCTGGCTGCGCCTGCTGGTCGGGATCGTGTTCCCGCTGGCGCTCGCGTGGATGGCCCTCAAGACCGCCCGGACGCGCTCGATGGAATCGGCCACGGGCCTGCTCTACCTCGCAGTGGCGGCCATCATGGCCGGCACCATCGTCGCGACACAGCTGTTCTACGGCGAGGGGCTCCTCGTCTGATGCGAGTGCGCGTGCGCTACTTCGCGATGCAGCGCCAACAGCTGGGGCGGCGTGAGGAAGTCCTGGAGCTGCCGGTCGGCGCGACCATCGGCGAAGCGTGGCAGCGTCTCGTGGCCGCGAACGACGTGCTCGCACCGGCCTCGGGCTTCGTTCGCTTCGCCCGCAACGGTCGCTACGCCGGCACGGACGAGCCCCTGGCCGACGACGACGAGCTGGCGCTCATCCCGCCGGTCGCGGGCGGGGAAGGCAGCGACTCCGACGGGCGGCTGAGCCAGCCCGCCCCACACCTGGAGCTCACCGGCGAGCCCATCGACGATGCTCGGATCGCCGCGATCGTGGGCGGGGTCGCGTCGAGTACCGACGGCGCCGTGGCCATCTTCATCGGGCGGACGCGTGAGACACCCGGTACGCCGGCACCCGGGCAGGAAGCGGAGGCGGCGCTCCACGCCGGTCGAGCGGTCGAGGCGCTGGAATACGAGGCGTTCGAGCCGATGGCGCTGGCCGAGATGGGGCGGATCGCCGCCGAGATCGCCAGCGATCTCGGCGTGGAGCGGCTCTCGATCGTCCATCGCACCGGCACCGTGGCCGTGGGCGAGATCAGCGTCGCGATCGCTGCCGCGGCGCCGCATCGGGAGGCGGCGTTCGATGCGTGTCGCTACGCCATCGACGAGCTCAAGGCGAGGGTGCCGATCTGGAAGTCGGAGCGCTTCGCGGACGGCGCCGTCTGGCTCGGTACGCCAGCGCGTCATGGACCTGAGGGAGGCTGAGGACGATGCGGGTGTACATCTCGGTGGACATGGAGGGCATCGCCGGCGTCAATGCCAGCAAGCCCACCGAACGGGGCCACGACGCCTACCCGCGCTCTGCCGCCCTGATGACGGGCGAGGCGAATGCCGCCATCGAGGGCGCGTTCGACGCGGGCGCTGAGGAGGTCGTCGTCAACGACAGTCACGGCAGGATGTACAACCTGCCGCCGGAGGATCTCGACGGTCGCGCGCGGCTGGTCCAGGGCATCAAGGCCTGGAGCATGGTCGAGGCGGCGGCCATCGGGCAATTCGATGTGGCGCTCTTCGTGGGCTACCACACGCGCGCCGGTCATCCCCGAGGCACCCTGGCGCACACCTACACGGGCGGCCCGACCCTGACGACGCTCGCCGGGCGCCCCACCGGGGAGTACGGCATCAACGCGCTGTACCTCGGTGCCCTCGGAGTGCCGGTCGGCATGGTCGCCGGGGACGACGCCCTCGCCGAGGAGGTCGCCGGCTGGCTTCCGTGGGCGGAACGGGTCGTCGTGAAGCGCGCCATCAGCTGGCAGGCCGCGGAGGCGCCCCATCCGGCACGTGCCCGGGAGCTCGTACGTGAGGGAGCGCAGCGTGCCGTGGAGAACGCTCGGGACGGAGCCCTCGAGCCGTTGAGGCTGGACCCGCCGATCGAGGTGGGCATCGACTTCCGGCACGGCGGACAGGCCGACCTGGCGGGGCTGATCCCGGGGTTCCGGCGCGAGGGCGATCGAGGCGTGCGCTACACCGCCGCCGAGGGCGTCGAGGCCTACCGCGCGTTCGTATCGGCCGTGCGGATGGCGACGCTCGCCGAGGAGTGACCGATCGGCCGCCGATTTCGAGATACGACGCGATGCTAGGCTTCGGCGATGACTGAGCTGCGGAACGTGACACCCGGTGTGGCGACCGAGCCGCGCCCGAACCCGGAGGCTGGCGGTCAAGGCACCGGTGGCACCGGGAGCGGTGCCGGCGGCGGCACGCGCGTTGGTGCCGACCGCGGTGGTGGCGACTGGGCCAGCGTTGGCCTCGGCGGCGGCCGTGGCGTGCCGTGGCTCGGCGTGCTGTTGCTCCTGGTCGGAGCGGTGCTGCTGCTGGAGCAGCTGTTCCCGAACGTGCGCTTCCGGACGATGCTGGTCATCGGCCTGGGCGTGGCGTTCGGCATCGGGTACCTGTTGAGCCGCTCACGCTGGCTCGTCACGCCGGCCTTACTGGCCTTCGGATTGGGCGTCTGGCTCCTGCTGACGGACCTCTGCACCGTACGCGGCAGCGCCTGGCCGCTGACGCTGGGGATCGCGATGCTGGCGCTGTGGATCCTGGGGCAGGTGAGCCACCGGCCCCGCGGCTGGGCACTCTGGATCGGCGGCCTCCTGACCGTCATCGGGTTGGTCCAGCTCTCCGAGCAGATCCCCGGGCTGCCCGATCTGGGCAATCTGTGGCCGGCGCTCCTCGTCCTCGCCGGCGCGGTGGTCATCCTGCGGAGCCGGTCGGGTCAGGGGCGCGACGTCTTCTGAGGTCCGCCGCCTGGTGAGGTCTCGCGTCCTCGATCCCGGCCTCTGGGGGGCCGCGACGGCGTCCTCATGACCAGTTGAGGACGGGCAGTCCTCAAACCGCGAGCTGGAGCCGCGGATCCGGCGGTTCGACCGGGCTTCCGGTCGAAAACGATGCCTGGTGGTCCTCACCTGACGTTTGGGACGATGCGCGGCAGCGCCGCGTGCGGTGACCGAGGCCGGGCAGTCCTCACACCCGGTCACCGCCCTCCGGGGTCCCCAGCGGCGTACATTCCGATGCATGTCGAAGGACTGGGTGCGCTGGCACGGGCAGTACGAACGCGACACACCGCTGCGCCAGCGACTGGCGATCGTCCAGCGACTCATCGGGGACGTGCTCGCGGCGCGCAGCGAGGCTCTGCTGAGGGCCATCAGCGTCTGCTCCGGGGATGGCCGAGACCTCCTGGGAGCGCTTGCGCAGTCCTCGGGACGAGAGCGGGTT
>JACDBP010000325.1 GCA_013694835.1 Chloroflexota bacterium | reverse complement strand
ACCGAGCCTCCGGCGCGCACCCCGGGCGGTGCCTCCGCTGGCGACCGCCACAGCGCGTCGACGTGCTCGACGAGCGCGGCGAGGTCTCGGCTGCGGCCGACCAGCCGCTCCGGCCTGGCTTCGTTGTCGCGGAGGCTGCCGGCGGCGGCGAACGTCATGCTTGACTCACAGGTCTGGATCCTTCCGGATGATCGCGCCGACCCTCCGGCGATGGGCACCCGGGCCACACGATGCGATGCCGTAGCGGAGTCTACGGCTCGCGCTGGCCGTTCCTCCGCAGTGCCGGGCGGAGCAGCGAGGCTCCGCTACCATGGGCCGCCCATGCGAACCGCGTTCCGCGATCTCACCTGCGGTGACCCACGCCCCGAGCACGTCGGTCGGCAGGTCGTGCTGTCCGGCTGGGTCCACCGCCGGCGCGATCTCGGCCAGTTGATCTTCCTTGACCTGCGCGATCGCTACGGCATCAGCCAGGTCGTCGTCGACGCCAAGGAGTCGCCCCAGGCGCACGGGGTGGCGTCCGGCGTGCGCAGCGAGTTCGTGGTGCAGATCCGCGGCACCGTCGCCATCCGGTTGCCCGGCACCGAGAACGCCAGGCTGGCGACCGGCGAGGTGGAGCTGCGGGCGAACGGCATCGAGGTCCTCTCCGAGGCCAAGACCCCGCCGTTCCCGATCAACGATCCCGACGCGGCGATCGACGAACCGCTCCGCCTCAAGTACCGCTACCTCGATCTGCGGCGCGAGCAGATGCGCGACCGCATCCTGCTCCGCTCACGCCTGCTGCGGGCCATCTCGGAGGTCCACCACGAGCACGGGTTCGTGGAGGTGGAGACACCGCTGCTCATCAAGTCGACACCCGAGGGCGCGCGCGACTTCATCGTGCCCTCGCGACTCCAGCCGGGCAATGTCTACGCCCTGCCCCAGAGCCCCCAGCAGCTCAAGCAGATCCTGATGGTCGCCGGCATCGATCGCTACTTCCAGATCGCCCACTGCATGCGCGACGAAGATATGCGCGCCGACCGCGGACCCGAATTCAGCCAGCTGGACCTGGAGATGAGCTTCGTGTCGCAGGAGGACGTGATGGCCTTCGTCGAGACGATGGTCATCGAGGTCAGCGGCAAGGTGGTGCCAGAGCGGCCGATCCGGGAGATCCCATTCCCACGGTTCACCTTCCGCGAGGCGATCGACCGATTCGGCTCCGACAAGCCGGACGTGCGGTTCGGCATGGAGCTGCACGACCTTGCGGCAGTCGCGACCGGGAGTGGGTTCCGCGTCTTCGAGGAGACATTCGCCGCGGACGGGCGAGTCGTCGGCATGGCGGTGCCCGGCATGGGTGGCACCAGCCGTTCCCAGATCGACGAGCTGACCCAGCTGGCGAAGCGGGCAGGTGCCAAGGGCCTGGTCCATCTCTCGGTCGAGGCGGACGGCTCGGTCAGCTCGCCCATCGCCAGGTTCCTCGGCGACGATCGGACGCGCGCCATCGCGGGGGAGGTGGGAGCAGGGCCGGGCGCCCTGGTCCTCGTCGTCGCCGACCGCGACATCCACGCCCAGGAGGTGCTCGGGCATCTCCGCGTGGCGATCGCGGACCGCCTGCAGCTCGTGACGGACCGGAGCGAGCTCTCGTACACCTGGGTCTACCGCTTCCCGATGTACCAGTGGGACGATGAGAGCCGGCGCTGGGACGCCACCCACAACCCGTTCAGCGGCGTCGTGCCCGAGGACGAGGAGCTCCTCGTCACCACGTCGGGCGACCCAGCGCGGCCGGACCCAGCCGATCCTGCCGGGCGAGCCTTGGCGCTGCAGCACGACATCACCCTGAACGGCTGGGAGCTGGGAGGCGGCTCGATCCGGATCCATCGGCGCGAGCTGCTGGAGCGCTCGTTCGCGCTGATGGGCCACTCGCTCGAGGGGATGTACGACAAGTTCGGCGCGCTGCTGAGGGCCTTCGATTACGGCGCGCCGCCGCACGGTGGCATCGCGATCGGTATCGAGCGCTGGGCGGCGCGGCTCGCCCAGCAGACGAACATCCGCGAGGTGACCGCCTTCCCCAAGACCGGTGCCGGCTCGGACCTGATGCTCGAGGCGCCGTCCCCGTCGATCCGCGCCAGCTGGAGGAACTGGGGCTCCAGCGCGCGTCCGGGGCAACGACCGGCGGCTGAGCCACGGCGGTTCCGCGGCACGGGACAGGTCGAGCCGTGCTACTCGGCCTCGGCCTGGGCCTGGGCGTACGGCGCAAGCGAGGGGCCCTCGAGCGCAACCTCATCTGAACGCTCCCCGGCGGGGGCACCCCACTCCGGCGGTGGACCACCCGCCGGTGCCGGCGGCCCGTCGTAGCGCGGCAGGTCCGCCGACGCGGTCGCCCGGCTATGGGTCGTCCCGGGGTCACCGAGCGGCAGCACCTCCAAGGGAATGCCCGCCGCGACCAGATCGTCCACGAGGTCGTCCGGCATCCGGTCGGCTGACGAATGGGCGAGCGTCGCCGCGGCATCCAGGGGCACAAGAACGGGCCAGCCGGGGCGTCCACCGTAGCTCGGGCGGAGGATCGTGCCCTCGCGGACGCCATACGCTTCGATCAAGGACGTGACCGTCTCCGGGTCGACCCAGACCATGGCGCCGGGCCAGACGAGGCCCGCCTCGCTCTCACCGACCCGCTCGTGGGCCACGGTCATGGCGCGCCTGACCTGCGCGACAGGTCCGCCCTCGGCCGGTGCCGGCTCGGCCAGGACCGCGGGCGAGCCGGCCAGGGCCGCGGCGAC
>JACDBP010000038.1 GCA_013694835.1 Chloroflexota bacterium | reverse complement strand
GTCCGCACCTGCCGCGCACGGCTCGGCTGGATGGGTCCCGACGTTGCCGTGGCGGCCGGGGGTGGCCTGCTCGCACCGGGGTCGCCGCTGCTCGCCGAGCTCGCGGCACAGCTCGCGGGCCCGGGCGCCGCGGCTGACACGGACGGTGTCCTGCGGCTCGTCTCGGTGCACGGCGAACCGGCTACGGGGGCGCTCGCCCTCGCCCGCCAGGAGCAGCGGCAACGAGCCGGGGAGAGCGTCAGCTGAGTCGCATCACGTCACTTCAGGGCAATGGAAGCAACCGGAAGGAGGCATACAGGTGAAGGAACACGGACGTATCGCGAGGGTCCTCGTCGTGGCGGCGAGCCTGGTCCTGGCCGCGTGCAGCGGCGGCGGCGCGACACCGGCGGGAACGGGTGCCGCGTCGAGCGCGCCCGGTGGCACGGGCGCAGGCGGCTACCAGGGACCCCTTGATTGGTGGCACCTGGGCTACGCGCCCGGCGGCGCGACCGCGACATCGAAGCTCGTCGACGATGCCGTCGCGGCGTACGAGAAGAAGCACGCTGGCATCGACATCACGGTCACCGGCATCCCCTTCTCGGATGAGGGACTGGCTCGCCTCGACACGGCCATCGCTGCAGGGAATGGCCCGGACATCTTCCGGATCGCTTCCGACCGGCTGCCCGGCTACGGCGCGCAGGGTGTGCTCTCCCCGATCGACGAGCACCTGACCACGGACGACAAGGCGGACATCCTCCCGAATCTGCTCGAGGGCGTGGCCTACAACGGCCAGCACCTCGCGTGGCCGCAGTGGGTGCCGCCGATCGGCTACTACGTCAACAACGCGGTGCTCGAGAAGGCCGGCGCCACGATCCCCACCGCGACCTGGACGGTGGCCGACTTCGTGAAGCTCGCCCAGGACGTCTCCGGGGAGGGCACCTTCGGCTTCGCCACGTACATGGGTGCCGCGAGCGTCAACGACCTGACGCTGCTCTATGCCCAGGGCGCGACGGTCCTCAGCGCCGACAACAAGACGTACACGCTCAACAGCGAAGCGGGGGCAAAGGGCCTCCAGGTGATGGTCGATCTGTTCAAGGCGGGCGCCATGCCGCCCGACAGCGCGACCATCAAGCTCGCCGATGTCGAGCAGGGCTTCATCGACGGGCGCTTTGCCATCATGCCCAACGGCTCCGGCAGCATCACGAACCTGAAGTCGAAGGGCGTCAAGTTCACCGTGCTGCCCCCGCCCATCGGCGATGCCGGCAAGCCCATCACTGTCGGGGGCATGGGGACCTACGCGGTGCCCAAGAAGAGTGACACGGCCCGGATGGCCGCCGCCCACGCCCTCGGGCGGTACCTGACGAGCGCCGAGGTCGCGGCCGACGTGCCCGGCTGGTATCTCGCCCCGGGCACGCGCAAGTCCATCAAGGTCTCGGCCACCACCCCCGAGATGGCGCCCTTCGAGGAGATGCTCCCGAACGTCCAGTTCATGCCGCTCATCGAGAAGTGGGCCCAGGTCGACGCGGCGATCCATCCCGAGGTCCAGCTCGCGCTGTCCGGCCAGAAGCCGGCGAAGCAGGCGCTCGACGACGCGGGCGCCAAGATCACGCCACTCCTGGGCAAGTGAGGCACGGCGGATCTGCGCGCAGCGCGCGCTGACCATCGCCGATGAGGATGACGACGACCGCCGAGCGAGCACCAGCGCCGCCGGGCCGCCTGCTGCGGTTCTGGCGCCGCAACGGGGCCGGGTATCTCTTCGTGCTGCCGAGCATGGTGTTCTTCGTGCTGTTCATGTTCCTGCCGCTCGGCTGGTCGTTCGTCATCTCCTTCCAGCAGTTCGGGCTCGCCCAGAGCGCCTGGGTCGGGCTCGACAACTACACGTCGCTGCTCAACGACCCGGTCTTCCGTCAGGCGGCCCTCAACACCGCCCTCTACTCCGTGCTGACGGTCGCCGTGTGGGTGCTCGTGGCGATGGTCCTGGCCACGCTCATCCATCCGCTGCCGCCTCGGTTCCGGACGTTCTTCCGGGCCGCGTACTACCTGCCGGCGGTGACCTCTGCGGTGTTCATCGCTCTCGTCTGGCGCTGGATCCTCAACGCCAACCCGTGGGGGCTGGCCAACTGGGTGCTGAGCCTGTTCGGTGCCGGCCCCGCCGGGTTCATCTCGGATCCGTCGCCGTTCCTGGGCGCCAACGTGGCGCTCTGGTCGGTGATCCTCTCGTCGATGCTGACGATCCCGGCCGTCGGCGTGGTGCTCTACTCGGCGGCCCTCTCGGGCATCCCGCGGGACCTGTACGAGGCGGCCGAATCGGAAGGCGCCGGGGCCTTCGCCAAGTTCCGCCACATCACGGTGCCGCTGCTGAAGCCGATCACCCTCTACGTGGCGGTCATCTACACCATCGCGGCGTTCGAGGTCTTCGAGCGGGTCTACGTGATGACGGGCGGCGGTCCGGGCTACGCGACGAACACCATCGTCTACCTCATCTGGCGCACCGGCTTCCGCTTCGGTGAGTACGGGCTTGCCTCCGCGGAGGCGTTCCTGCTGTTCCTGGTCATCGCGACCATCTCCGTCCTGCAGTTCCGGGCACTGCGCTCGGACGTCGAATACTGATGAGCCCTGACCCGCGAGGCGAGACGCACGTCGCCGCACCGACCTCCTCCGGTGCGTCCGTGCGCTCGCCTCGTGAGGTCGACGTGGCGGTCCCGGCGGACGTGCTGCCGCCCGTCGGTGGCGTGGGCGACGAGTCTGGTCGACCGCTGCGGCGACGCCAGGCGTTGGCGATCCTGGCGATCCTCGTGCCGGTGGCGATCGTGGCCCTGTTCCCGTTCTACTGGATGGTGACGACCGCCCTGACGCCGTCGAGCGCGGCCATCCGGGTCCCGCCCAGCCTCGTGCCGCTCGACGCCAGCGCGGAGAACCTGGCCGAGCTGTTCCGGCAGGCGCCGGTGCTGCTGTGGGCCTTCAACAGCCTGCTCATCGCCGTGGCGATCATGGTCTGCCACGTCGTCTTCGACTCGATGGCCGGCTACGCCTTCGCCAAGAAGCGGTTCCCCGGCCGCGGGCTGATGTTCCTGCTCATCGTGAGCAGCCTGATGATCCCGGTGCAGGTCACGCTCGTGCCGCGCTTCATCCTCATCTCGCGGCTCGGCCTGGACGACAACCTGCTCGGCGTGATCCTGCCCAGCATCGCCGACGTCTTCGGCATCTTCCTGATGCGCCAGTTCATCCGGACCCTGCCAGCCGAGCTGGAGGAGGCCGCGCGGGTCGACGGCGCGAACGAGTGGCAGGTGTTCTGGCGGGTGATCATGCCGCTCTCGCGGCCGGCCGTGGCGACCGTGGCCATCTTCAGCTTCGTGGGCGCCTGGAACGCGTTCCTGTGGCCGCTCATCGTCCTCTCGAAGCGGGAGCTGCTGACGCTGCCGGTGGGCGTCGCGCTGCTCCAGCAGGAGTTCAGCTCCAACATCGGTCTCCAGATGGCCGGGGCTGCGGTGGGGGCGGTGCCGATGATCCTGCTGTTCCTGTTCTTCCAGCGCCACTTCCTCGATGGCGTTCGCGTCGGCGGGGTGAAGGGTTGACCATGCGTGTCCTCGGCCTCAACAGCGGGACCTCGCTGGATTCCATCGACACGGCGCTCGTGGAGCTCGAGGTCGACGAGGGGACGATGCGCCTCTCGGTGATCGACTGGACCGCGTCGCCGTGGCCTGGGCCGGTGCGCGCCCAGCTGCGTCACCTCGCGGACCCGGCCGTGACGCTGTCGGCAGGCGAGCTCGCCCTCGCGTCGGTGGCCGCCGGTGAGGCCTTCGCCGCCGCCGCGTCGAACGCGATCAGGGCCGCCGGTCTCGAGATGAAGGACGTCGCGGTCGTCGCCTCGCACGGCCAGACCGTGCACCACGCGGTGGACGACAAGGGCCGCGCGCTCGCCAGCCTCCAGATCGGCGAGCCCGCGGTCATCGCCGAGAGGACGGGCAGGACGGTCGTGGCCGACTTCCGGCCGCGCGACATCGCAGCCGGAGGCCAGGGTGCGCCGCTGGTGGGCTTCCTCGATGCGCTGCTGTTCGGCGAGCCGGACCGCACGGTCGGTGCTCTCAACGTCGGCGGCATCGCCAACGTGACCCTGGTCCCCGCCGCAGCGCCGCTCGAGGCCGCCGCGTGGGACACCGGTCCTGGGAACACGCTCATCGATGCGCTCGCGCGGCGGGTGCTCCGCCGGCCATGCGACGAGGATGGCGCGGTCGCCGCCAGCGGCAAGGCCCACGAGTGGCTGCTGAAGGAGCTGCTCGCGCACGAGTACTACGCGCGCCGGCCGCCCAAGAGCACCGGGCGCGAGCTGTTCGGTGAGGCGATGGCATCAGCCCTCGTGAAGCGTGGCCGGGTCGCCGGGATGCCCGATGCCGACCTGATGGCGACGGTCACGGAGCTGACGGCACGCACCATCGCCAGGGGCATCCGGGGCTCCGGCGCACCATGGCCGGCCGTGCTCCACGTCGCCGGCGGCGGAACGAGGAATCCGACGCTGATGCGAGGTATCGAGGCGGCGCTCATCCGTGAGGCGCCGCCAGGCGTCGATCCGCCCGAGGTCCGGATGGTCGACGCCGCGGGCATCCCGGCCGCCGCCAAGGAGGCGATCCTCTTCGCGGTGCTCGGCCACGAGGCCCTCCACGGGCGGCCGAACACCCTCCCGGGCGCGACCGGCGCCCGGCGGGCTGCGGTGCTCGGTGCCATCTGGCCCGGCGATGGCTTCCGCGAGCTGATGGATGGCGCCAGCCGGACCGGAGGCGGCTCCGGAACGCTCACACGGATCGCCGTGCAACGCGAGATCAAGGGCAAGCAAGAAGGCAGGAAAGGGAGGTCGTGATGCGGAATCGGATCGTCGTCACCCTGGCGACCGTGGCTCTGGTGCTGGGCGCCCTGCCCGGCGTCGCGCTGGGGGTCGAACCGGCCCCGGGGCAGTTCCGGGCGTACTGGGTCGATGCCTTCGGCGAAGGGCTCTACGACCGCACCGAGGTGGAGAAGCTCGTGGCCGCCACCAAGGCCGCGAACATGAACGCGATCGTCGCCCAGGTGGGCCGGCGCGGCGACTGCTTCTGCAACCGGGCGGTCATGCCGCGGACCCAGGCGGCCATCGCACCGCTGCCGTACGACCCCCTCGACACCCTCATCGAGGTCGCCCACCGCGAGGGCATCGAGGTCCATGCGTGGATCATCACGACGGCGCTCTGGAACAGCTCGACGCCGCCGACGGATCCGGCGCACGCCTTCAACCTCCACGGCCCTTCGACTACCGGCGCCGACAACTGGCTCGGCGTCCGCTACGACGGCTCGCTCCGCGAGAGCGCCAGCCCCTCGGCCAACTGGTTCTTCGATCCCGGGCATCCGGCCGCCGCCGACTACATCGTCCGGATGTACACGAGCGTCGCCGAGAACTACGACATCGACGGGCTCAACTTCGACCGCGTCCGCTACCCGGACCTTCCGCTCGCCGCCTGGCCGCTCGACAATGCGTGGGGCTACAACCCGGTGGCACTCGCACGGTTCCAGGCCCTCACGGGGCGGACCGACAAGCCGCTTCCGGACGATCCGCAGTGGAGCGAGTGGCGGCGCGACCAGATCACGGGCATCGTGCGGCGGGTCTATCTCGACACCTACGCCATCAAGCCGATGGTGCGCATCAGCGCCGACACCATCACCTACGGCGACGGACCCGACCAGACCGGCGGCTGGGAGGCCTCCCGGCCGTATCGCGAGGTGCTCCAGGACTGGCGGGCCTGGATGGAGGAGGGGATCCTCGACCTCAACATCCCGATGAACTACAAGCGCGAGTTCTGCACCGGCGGACCGATCCCTGGCTGCTTCGGTGGCTTCAGCCAGCGCGACTGGTACGAGCACTGGAACGAGTTCGCCAAGGACCATCAGTACCACCGCGCCACGGCCATCGGCTCCGCGATCTACCTCAACTCCATCTCCGACTCGGTGATCCAGGTGCGCAAGGCGCTCGCGCCGAGCGCCGCAGGGAACCCGAGCGCGGGCTGGGTCGGGTATTCGTACCGGACGCCCGACTCGCTCACCAATACCGGGGCACGCTCCGGTGACGCGAGCCGGGCGGAGCTGACGCGTGCGCTGACGCAGGCGAGCGAGTACGACCCGATCACGCCGCCGGTGTTCGCGGAGCCCGCCGTCGTGCCCGAGATGACCTGGAAGACCCACCCGACGACCGGTCACGTGCGCGGGACCGTCGTCGATCGCCGCGACGTGCCGTTCGATCAGCTGCGCGTCGAGCTCACCGATGTCTCCGGACATTCGGTCATCGATACCCAGCTCACCGATGGCTCCGGCTGGTTCGGCTTCGTGGACCTTGCGCCGGGGCGTTACAGGATCAAGCTCGACGGCACCCAGCTGCACGGCCATCGGGTCGCGGTGTTCGAGGTCCACGCGGGCGAGCTGACCACGCTCGCCATCAGGCCCAAGGGGAGGTAGGACGATGACGAACGGACGACGGGCAGGGGCCAGATCGCTGATCCTGCTCGGAGCGATGGTGATGGCGCTCGGCGCGAGCGCCTTGCGCACCTGGATCACC
>JACDBP010000268.1 GCA_013694835.1 Chloroflexota bacterium | reverse complement strand
GTCGCCTTCCTGCCACGTGGCCGCCAGGGCGCCCTCGCCCTCGAGCCGATGGAGGGTCGGGTACAGCGCCCCCTCGCTGGGCATGAAGCGGTCGCCGCTCCGCCGGCGGATCGCCTGGGCGATCTCGTAGCCATACAGCTCGCCCTCGCGCAGCACACTGAGCACGAGCAGTGGCATGGTCCCCTTGAGCAGCCGCGACACCGGCACGGATCGGCCCTCCGAGCGAGCGGTGACCCACTACCTCGAGGTCCGAGGTAGCTGGAACGTAAACCCTGGCCCGCGCGACGTCAAGGTGGATCCTCCGCCTCGCGTTGTTACGCTTAGCGCCGATGGACGCGCTCGACGGCTTCCGGCAGCTCATCGCCGACCTGGACCGCCAGGGCGCGCTCCGGATCATCCTGCAGCTGCTGGTGATCCTGGTGGTCACCGCGATCGCGCTCCGCGGATCGCAGCGGACGGTCGACGGCATCGTCCGGCGGCTGTTCGACCGGGAGGCGACCGAGGGGACGGCCCAGCAGCTGTCGGCCGTGGAGCTCGCCAAGCGCAGGGAGACGCTCGAGACGCTGGGCGGCGGCGTGATCCGGACGCTGATCCTGGTCATCGGGCTGTTGATGGCGCTGCAGGTCCTGACGATCGACATCGGTCCCGCGATCGCCGGGCTGGGCATCGCCGGCATCGCCCTCGGTCTCGGCGCCCAGGGCCTCGTGAAGGACTACCTTGCCGGCGCGTTCATCCTCATCGAGAACCAGTACGGCAGGGGAGACGTGGTCCAGATCGCCGGCGTCACCGGGACCGTGGAGGACCTGTCGCTCCGGCGCACCGTGATGCGTGATCTGGACGGTACGGTCCACGTGGTGCCCAATGGCCTGATCGGCGTGGCCAGCAACATGACCCGGGTCTGGGCGCGCATCAACCTCGACATCGTGATCAGGGATACGGCTCGCCTCGACGAGGCGACCGCCACCGTAGATCGGGTCGGCCGCGAGATGGCCGACGACCCGGTGTGGCGGCGGCGCGTGCTCTCAGCACCGAAGGTCGACCGCGTCAAGGGGTTGGCTGCGGCCGGCGTGACCGTCAAGGTCCTCGGCACGGTTGGCGCTGCGGACCGCTGGGCCGCCGCCGGTGAGGTGCGACGCCGCGTGGCGGAGGCCTTTGCCGCGGAAGGGATCGAGATCGGCGGCTGAGCTGGGGTCCGACCTCGCCACGACTCCGCACCTCCTCGGCAGTTCGGTGTGCCTCGCTGCTAGGATGCGGCGGAGTCGCACGAGGGAGGGTGGTTGCCGTGACCGTCGAGCCGCACGAAGGCCCCGAGATCGAAGCGCTCCAGGGCGAGGGCAGGCGCTTCCCGCCAGATCCCGCCTTCGCGGCCCAGGCGAACGCCACCGCGGCGTTGTACGACGAGGCGGAGGCTGACTTCGAGGGGTTCTGGGCCCGGCTGGCCCGCGAGCGGCTCGATTGGGAGACTCCCTTCGAGAAGACGCTCGAGTGGGACCTTCCCTTCGCGAAGTGGTTCGTCGGCGGCAGGCTGAACCTCGCTTACAACTGCGTCGACCGCCACGTGGAGCGCGGTCTCGGGGGCAAGGTCGCCTATCACTGGATCGGCGAGCCGGGCGATACCCGGACGATCACCTATGCCGATCTCCAGCGAGATGTGTCGAAGGCGGCCAACGCCCTCAAGGAACTGGGCATCGGCACCGGCGACCGAGTGGCCATCTACCTGCCGATGATCCCGGAGCCGCCGATCGCGATGCTCGCCTGCGCCCGCCTCGGCGCGCCACACACCGTGGTCTTCGGCGGGTTCTCTGCCGAGGCACTCTCCAGCCGCATCAACGACGCGGAGGCCAAGCTGCTCATCACCGCCGACGGTGGCTGGCGGCGCGGCAAGGCGGTCAACCTCAAGAACGCCGCCGACGAGGCTCTCCGGAGCACGCCGACCATCGAGCACGCGCTGGTCGTCCGGCGCATCGGCGACCAGGGGGAGCCCGTCGTGATGGAGAAGGGGCGCGACGCCTGGTGGCATGACATCGTCGATCGTCAGTCGGAGGATTGCCCGCCGGTCTCCGTCGACTCGGAGCAGATGCTGTACCTGCTCTACACCTCGGGCACGACCGCCAAGCCCAAGGGCATCATGCACACCACCGCGGGCTATCTGCTGGGCACGAGCTTCACCCACGAGGCGATCTTCGACGTCAAGCAGGATGACGTCTACTGGTGCGCGGCCGACATCGGCTGGGTGACTGGCCACTCGTACATCGTGTATGGCCCGCTGGCGAACGGCACGACCGGCGTGCTGTACGAGGGGGCGCCCGACACGCCGGCCTGGGACCGCTGGTGGCAGATCATCGAGGACTACAAGGTCTCCATCCTGTACTGCGCGCCGACCGCGATCAGGGCCTTCATGAAGCAGGGCGAGTCCTTCCCGCGGTCCCACGACCTCTCGTCGTTGCGCGTGCTCGGCTCGGTCGGTGAACCGATCAACCCGGAGGCCTGGTCGTGGTACCGCGAGCACGTCGGCGGCAACC
>JACDBP010000273.1 GCA_013694835.1 Chloroflexota bacterium | reverse complement strand
CTCCGGCGACGAATCGTGGCCGGGTCGGGTCGAGCTTCTCGAAGGCGTCGGCCGCCGCGCGGGCGATGCGCGCCGCCGCCTCGTTGAGCTCGCCCACCACCGGCTCGAGCCCGTAATCGGCCAGCGACACCTTCGTGGCGTTGAAGGTGTTGGTGCTGATGACGTCCGCGCCCGCATCAAGGTACGCCGTGTGGATGTCGCTGATGATCCGTGGCTGGGTCAGCACCAGCAGGTCGTTGGCACCGCGCAGATCGCTGGGATGATCGCCGAAGCGGTCGCCCCGGAAGTCCGCCTCTGACAGCTCGTGGCGCTGGATCATCGTGCCCATCGCGCCGTCCAGCACGAGGATCCGTTCGCGCAGCAGCGCCGGCAGCCGCTCGGTGCGGCCGGTGCGGCGTTCATGGAGGCTGGCGTTCTCGGGCATCGCTGCCCGAGTCTACAGGCGACGCTCCGCAGGCCGGTCCTGCATCATCGTCACCGTGCAGCGCGAACTACCCTCCGGGACCGTCGGCAAGGCGCCGATGCGTGACGACCCGTGCCTCCCCGCCGGTGATGCCCTCCGTCCCACAGCGGAAGAGGCCAAGGCGTCCTGGGCGGCGCGTGTGCGGGCGGACCGCGAGCAGGTCGAGCGGCTCCGCGAGGTGGTCGACCCGGCCGACTTCTACGCGCCGGTCGCCGAGCGATTCCGGGTCGATCCCCGCCGCACGGACGACCCCGTGCTCGACGTCCTCCGGTCGCTGGCGCAGTCCGACGAGGCCTGGCTGGACATCGGCGCAGGTGGCGGTCGGTTCGCCCTGCCGCTTGCACTCGTCGTGCGCAAGGTCACCGCCGTCGAACCGTCTGCGGCCATGCGATCCGTGCTGTCCGATGGGATGAGCGAGGCGGGGATCACGAACATCACGATCGTCGAGTCGCGCTGGCCCTCCGAGTCCGGGGCGCCGCCGCTCGAGGCGGACGTCTCGCTGATGGCCCACGTGGGCTACGACATCGAGGGAATCGGGTTGTTCCTCGATGCGATGGAGGCGGCGACCGGCCGTCTCTGCGTGGCGATCATGGGTGAGGCACCGATGGCGGGCCTGGCGACGCTGCTGTGGGAGCCTGTCCACGGCGAGCCGCGGATCCGGCTGCCGGCGCTTCCGGAGCTGATCGCTCTCCTGATCGCGACGGGTCGGTTGCCAGAGGTCCGGCTGGTCGACCGCCAGGCGATGACGTTCGACTCCTACGACGAGCTGCTGACGATGACGCGGCGGCAGCTGTGGGTCCGGTCCGGAAGCGAACGCGACCAGCGGCTGGAGCGCCTCGTCCGCCGACACGGCGTGGAGCATGACCGGCGCTGGTCATTCGGGGAGCCGCCGGCGCGGGTCGGCATCGTCACGTGGGCACCGCGGAGCTGACTCCGTCTATTCGTCGGCCTCCCACAGCTCGAACCCGTCGAAGCTGAAGGCGGGGGACACGGTGCAGCCGACCAGGGTCCAGTCGCCCAGCGACCGGGCCGACTGCCATGCTCCGGCGGGCACGGTCTTCTGCGGCCGCTGGTGAGCGAGCAGGTCTGGACCGAGCACGTGGCCGATCAGCGTGGTGCCGGCGTCAGGGACGGCATCCTCCGGAAGCATCAGCAGCTCGAGCGGCGCGCCGGCGTAGTAGTGCCAGGTCTCGGCAGCATCCACGCGGTGCCACGCCGAGACGTCTCCCTCGAGCAACAGGTAGTAGATGGCACTGCCGGCACCGCGCGACCCGTCCAGGGGAGCGTCGCGCCAGGCCTCGCTGAACTGGCCGCCCTCGGGGTGTGGCCGCAGGCCGAGGATCTGGATGACGTCGTCAGCGGTCATGGCGCCGTCGCGGCTCATGTCGATCGTCATGGAAACGGGATCACGGCGCCGGGTTCGGGAGCGAGCACGCTCACCCTGGAGCCGCGGGACCTGAGCTCGTCGCGAAGCTCGTCGGGAGTGCCGGCGAGGATCGGGAACGTGCCGTAGTGGATCGGCACGACGGATGTCACGCCGAGCATCTCCGTCGCGAGCGCGGCCCCGCGAGGATCCATGGTGAAGTGGCCGCCGATCGGAAGGAACGCCAGGTCAGGCTTGAAGAGCTCGGCGGTCAGGCGCATATCGGCGTTCGCCTGGGTGTCGCCCGCGTGGTAGATGCGAAAGCCGTTCTCGAGCTCGACGACGAAGCCGACCGGCTCGCCGAGATAGCGAGGCTCGCTGGCACCGTCGACCCAGTCACCGCACGAATGGTCCGCGCCGACCATCGTGATGCGCAGGCCGTGCGACACGACCGTACCGCCCTTGTTCATGCCGATGACCTCGGCGTCACCATCCGCCAGCTCGCTGCCGAGCAGCAGGCTCAGCTCGTGGATGCACGGCCAGGACGGATGGGTCCGCCGAGCGATGTCGATGGCATTCGAGAGATGATCGCTGTGGCCGTGCGTGACCAGGAGCACGTCCAGCTCATCGACCGTCTCGGGTCCGCGGGGCGATCGCGGGTTCTCCAACCACGGGTCGAACAGGATGCGCCTGCCGCCCGGCGTCCGGACCTCGATCGCCGAATGCCCGAGCCAGCTGAAGCTGCCTCGACTGCCGCCAGCGTCCTCTGCCATTCGGATGCCTCCGCGCTCCGCTGCCGTGCCGCTTTGCCTCGTTGCCTGGCGGTTCCGGGTGCCGCCCGCTCCATGCTAGCCCTACGCGGCTGGCGATCGGCCGCCGCGCGGCGCCGGGCTATGCTCGTGGCCATGGGCGATCTCCTGTTCCGTGGGCTGTACCGGATGCTGCGGATCCTGGACCCGCTCCTGCGCGTCGCCTACGGCACCGCCGGGCTCGGCAACGTCCACGAGCTGCGGGTACGGTCTCGGCGCGGCCGGCTGCGGTCGCTTTTGCTGGGGCTGCTGCGCACCGACGATGGCCTCTACCTTGGCCACCCGAATGGCTGGGCGCCCTGGACGCGCGACCTCGCCGCGGCCGGTCGCGGCGAGCTGGTCTGGCGCGATCACGAGCCCGTCGAGTTCCGGCCCGTGCTCCTGGTGGACGGCCCGGAGCGCGAGGCGGTGATCCGTGCCACCTGGAGTCAGCACCCGTTCCCGGGTGGACTGATCTACTCGGTGATGCGCCGTCACGTCCGGCGCCATGGGGTCTACTTCAGGCTCGACCCGCCACACGGTGAGGCGAGCTGATCGCGTGGAGGTCTTGCATCGCGCGGTCGGTCCGATCGCCACGAACCTGTACGTGCTCGGCGACGAAGCCTCACGCGAAGCGATCGCCATCGACACGGCAACGCCCTGTGTCGGCTGGCTGACCGAGCGACTTGCGGAGCGTGGTTGGACGCTCAAGCTCATCGTCAGCAGCCACTGGCA
>JACDBP010000245.1 GCA_013694835.1 Chloroflexota bacterium | reverse complement strand
CACCCCTGATGTGCGGTCCGCGCTGTCGCCCCCACGATGCCGGACCACGAGCACCTTGCCCACGCGTCGGCCATCGGTCGACTCCACGGTCAGCGTCAGCCCATCGACGGAAACGGTGTCGCCGACGTTGGGCACACCGCCGATGTGGTGGTAGACGAGCCCCCCGACCGTGTCGAACTGTTCGGCGTCCTCCTCGCCCCACTTGAGGTCGAAGGCCTCCGCCAGATCGTCGATGCTCGCCCGGCCGTCGACCCGCGCCTCGGAGTCCGAGAGTTGCTCGAACATCGGCTCCTCGACGTCGTACTCGTCCTGGATCTCCCCGACGATCTCCTCGATGAGGTCCTCGATCGTCACCAGGCCGGCCGTGCCGGAGTACTCGTCGAAGACGATCGCGATGTGCACCTTGCGACGTTGGAACTCGTGGAGCAGGTCGTCCACCGTCAGTGACTCGGGGACGAAGAGCGGCGTCCGGAGGATCGAGCGGATCGCGGGCGGGTGGTCCGTGCCCTTGAGATAGGGCAGCAGGTCCTTGGCGTAGAGGATGCCGAGGACGTTGTCGATCGACTCCGCGTAGACCGGGATGCGCGAGTGCCCGCCCTCCACGATGCGGTCGATGACCTCGTCGAGGGTAGCCGTCTCCGGCAGCGCGAGGATGTCGATGCGCGGCACCATCACCTCGTGGACCCGGCGCTCGCCGAGCTCCATGACGGCGCTGATCATCTGCTCTTCCTCGGCTTCCAGGATGCCCTGCTCGCCGCCGCGCTCGACGAGCAGCTTCAGCTCTTCGGTGCTCAACCGGTCGCGGTCGATGTCGCGCACGCCCAGCAGCCGCGTGACGAAGGTCGTCACGGCCGTGAGCAACCAGACCACCGGCCCCAGCAACCGCCCCACGAGCTCGATGGGACGCACGAGGGCAAAGGCGAAGCGCTCTGGGTGGGCAAGCGCGAGCTGCTTCGGCACGAGCTCACCGAAGACGATGGTGAACAGTGAGAGCAGGGCCGTCACGATCACCAGGGAGATGACGCCAGCCTGCGCCTGGATGGCCTGGATATCGTCAAGGACCAGCTGCAGGGTCAGGGCGAGGGACGCGCCAGCGAAGGCCGCGGCGAGAAACCCGATGAAGGTGATGCCGACCTGGATGGTCGCCAGAAAACGTCCCGGATTCATGGTCAGCTTCTGGACGCGCCTGGCTGCGCGGTCACCCTCTTCCGACAGCTGCTGGAGACGCGTGCGGCGGACGGTGACCACCGCGATCTCGGCCGCCACGAAGACCGCATTGAGCAGCACGAGCACCACGATGATGACGAGCTCGGTCAGCGTCGAGCCACCGCCGACGGTGGATTCGGGCATCAGGCAGGGTCCTCGTCGGGCGTCTGCTGACCGCGCCGCTCGCGGATGCGCGCCGGCACCCCGACGGCCACCTTGCCGGCCGGCACGTTGCGCGTCACCACCGAACCAGCGCCGGTCGCGGCCCCGGCACCGATCTCGACCGGCGCCACCAGCATCGTGTCCGAGCCGATGAACGCGCCGTCGCCGATGACCGTGCGGTGCTTCGTCTTGCCGTCGTAGTTGGCCGTGATGGTCCCGGCGCCGATGTTGACCCGCTCGCCCACCGTCGCATCCCCGAGGTAGCTGAAGTGGTGCTGCTGCGTCCCCGGGCCGACCCGGCTGTTCTTGACCTCGGCGTAGTTGCCGAGCTTGGCGCCGCGCCCGATCGAGGAGCCGGGACGAAGGTGGGCGAACGGCCCGACCTGGACCTGGTCCTCCACCTCGCACGACTCGAGGACACTGGCCCAGATGACGCAGTCCTCGCCGATGGCGGAGTCGAAGACCTGGCTGCCGGAGCGGATGAGCGTGCCGCGGCCGACGCTGGTGGCGCCACGCAGGATCACGTCGGGCTCAAGCGTGACGTCCTCGGCGAGCGTGACCGTGGCGTCGATGTAGGCCGTGGCCGGATCCTGCATCGAGACACCGCCGAGCATCAGCCGGCGGTTGATCCCCTGTCGCAGCTGCGTCTCGGCCCAGGCGAGCTTCACCCGGTGGTCGAGGCCCTCGACCTCGGCGGCGGGCAGCTCCACCGCCGCGACGGCGCGTCCCTCTGCCACGGCGAGCGCAACGAGGTCCGTGATGTACAGCTCGCCGCTCGCGGACGGGCGCAGGTCCCCGATGCGATCGCGCAGCCAGCCGGCCTGGAACGCATAGAGCCCGGCATTGACCTCGCCGATGGCGAGCTCGTGCCCCAGCGCGTCGGACTCCTCGACGATGCCGCGAACACCGGCGGCATCGCGCACCACCCGTCCGTAGCGCGACGGGTCGGCGGGCCGCATCGTGGAGATGGTCATCACCGCGCCCGATGACGCGTGCGTCTCGACGAGCGTGGTGAGCGACGTCGCGGTCAGCAGCGGGATGTCGCCGTTCAGCACGAGCACGTCACGGGCCGTCAGATCGACCGCGGGGAGCGCGGCGCGCACGGCATCGCCGGTGCCCTGCGGCGGGTCCTGGAGGGCGAAGTCGGCCTCCTCGGCGAAGACCTCGCGAACCTTCTCGGTCAACGGGGAGTAGACGACCAGGGGTCGCGTGCCGAGCGCCTGGCGGGCGGCGTCGATGACGTAGCCGAGCATCGGCCGGCCGCACACCGGGTGGAGGAGCTTGGGGACGCGCGACTTCATGCGCGTGCCGAGGCCCGCGGCGAGGATGATCGCGGCCGTTGAGGTAGGGTCGGGGAACACGGCGGTCAGGCTCCGCCGCGGCGTGATGGAGGGGTGCTGGGCGACATCAGGGTCGGTAGAGCCTACGGCCCGGCGCGGGCGGGCGTCAAACGAGTGCAGCGCAGGAGCATCGCCGCTCAGCTCTGGCGGCCGGCCGAACCCACGGCGATCGCTTCGATCTCGAACGTGGCGCCGCCCGGCAGCGCGGCGACGCCGATGGTGGATCGTGCCGGCGGCGGGTCTCCGAAGAACCGGGCGTAGATCTCGTTGACCTCGCCGAACCGGCTGATGTCGGTCAGGAAGAGCGTGGTCTTGACGACGTCACCGAAGCCCAGGCCCGCAGCGTCCAGCACCCCGCCGATGTTGCGGATGGCACGCTCGACCTGGGCTTCGAACCCCTCGGGCATCTCGTTGGTGGCCGGGTCTCGGCCGATCTGGCCCGAGCAGAAGACCAGCTCGCCGGCCGCGATGCCCTGGCTGTACGGGCCGAGTGCGGCGGGCGCCGCGTCGGTCTGGATGCGGGTACGTGTCACGCGCGTGTCCTCCCAGGCGATGGAATGGTCCGGGCCGGCACGGGGTTCAGCGGGCCGCGGGCAGCTCGGCGCCGTGGATGACCGCCCCCTCGAGCGACGCCATCGGGCTCCCTCGCAGGATCGCGACGGCCGCCGCGGCCTCGGCGATGGAAGCATAGATGGCGAACAGGGTGGGACCGGAGCCGGACATCAGGAACGGCCGGGCGAGCGTCTGCTCCAGGTCGAAGCGCAGCCCGGCCAGTCCGGGCAGGACCCGCAGGGCAGCCGGCCAGAGATCGTTCGCGTCGCGCAGCAGTGGCGCCAGCGCCACGATCGCCGCTGGGTCTGCTCCCGTGGCGATGAGGTCGGCGAGCCGGGCGGTGACGGCCCTCGCGTCCGAGACCGGCCGCTCCCGACGCATCGCCAACGCCGCGAACACGTCCTCGGTCGAGAGTCGGTCGGCGGGCGTGACGGTGACCAGGCCGAGCGGCGCAGCCGGCGAACCGAGGGATGCCAGTGACTCGCCGCGGCCCCGAACGAGCGCGACGCGCAGCGCTGAAGCGAAGAAGGGCACATCCGAGCCGACGCGCTCGGCGAGCGCCAGGAGCCCGGTCTGGTCCACCTCCAGGTCCCATGCCAGCGCCGCGAGCAGCAGCGCAGCTGCCGCGTCGGAGCTGCCGCCACCCAGGCCGGCTGCGGCCGGGATGCGCTTCGTGAGCGTGAAGCGAAGGCGTGGCAGGCCTGGCGACCCCTGGCGTCGGAGTGCCGCAGCCGCACGCAGCACCAGGTCATCCCTCGTCGGCTGGTAGGCACACGGCCCGTCGACCGTCAGCTCGTCACGGTCCAGGTCGGGCGACTCCCAGGGCGCCAGCCGCTCGACGGTCAGTTCGTCGTAGAGGCCGATGCGCGCGAAGACCGACTCGAGCGCGTGGTAGCCGTCGTCGCGACGGCCGACGACCGCGAGCGTCAGGTTGACCTTCGCCGGCGCCACGGTGGAGAGCCCGCTGCGGCCGCGCGGCATCATGGCAGCGGCCCGATGACGTCCGCCAGGTCGAGCCATTCGTCCACGCTGAGGGTCTGAGGCCGCCGGTCGGGGGTGACGCCGACCTCCGTGAGCGCGCGCGAGATCCGGTCGCGGCCCACGGCCGGGAGCTGCCGCGACAGCACGTTGTGGATCATCTTGCGACGTTCGCGGAAGCCGGCCTGGAC
>JACDBP010000242.1 GCA_013694835.1 Chloroflexota bacterium | reverse complement strand
TAGGTGCTCGTAGGCCACCCAGATGCGCCCGCCGGCGGTGTCCCGGACGCGCGTCGGGACGCCGGGCTCGGCCTGCTGGTCCTCAGCGTCGCCCAGTGCCGCGACGAAGGCCTGGTAATCCTCGACGAAGCGCTGATAGGCGCTGCCGTCGAGTGCCGCCAGCAGCTCGTCGCGGGCCACGTCGCGGCGGTGCTGCCAGGTCTCCGCGAGCGGCGCGAGCGCCGCCGCCTGGGCCGGGGCCGTCTCAGCGTACGCTGCCAGGGCCTCCAGTTGAACGTCCAGGTCCCTCACGGCGCCGAGCCGGTCGGCGACCGCCTTCAACTCCCGGACGTACCGCCGGGCGCGCTTCGGCCGGTAGGCGCCCTCGAAGGTCCTCCAGGCCGCCCGCATGCGGCGGGTGGCGACCCGCATCTTGTGCAGATCCTCGACGTCGCCGGACCGCGTGCCGGCCTCGCGGGCGAGCATCCGCGCGAGGTGCATCCCCAACACCTTGCGGCCGGCATCGGCGAGGCTGTCGTCGGGGCGGAGGCCCGGGGACCTGGGCACGACGAGCGGCGGCTCCCCACCCTCATCGGCGGGGTCGCCAGCGATCGCGGGGACAGCCGAACCGTCGACGGGTGCGCCGCTGCCCGGCGCCCGGGAGCCGTCGAGCGAATCATCATCGTCATCGCGGGGACGGAGGCCGTCGCCGGAGGCGAGGCCGACCAGGGTCTCGGCGAGCTCCTCCTTGGAGGTCGACTCGGGCTCGACCAGGCCGGTCGGTTCGAGGGCCGCCGCGATGGCCCGGAGGATGGCTTCGTCGCCTCGCAGCAGCTCGACCTCGAGCGCGTCCTGCTCGCCCAGCAACCGTCCCGCCCGGAAGACCTCCACGGCCTGAAGGCTGAGGGTCGCCGCGTCCTGCGCATTCGTGCGGGGGCCGGATCCATCGCTCGACTCGATGCGGGTCACCGCCCATTCTCGTCGTCGCTGTCGGATGCGGAACCGTTCCCGCAGCTGTTCCCCGCCCGCGAGCCGCTGCACCACCGCACGCGGTTCGCTTTCGGGCCACGCGGACGGGTCGGGCGAGTCGACCGCCGGTGCCTCGATCTCCACGCGCTGGTGGCGACCGTGGGTCGTGTCGCCTTCCGTGTCGCGGCTCTTGAGGCTGACCGTGACCTGGCCTTCCCCGATCCGGAGCCGCGCGGCAAAGCCTCCGGCCCGCAGCCGGCCATCGGCTGAATCCACGTAGCGATCGTCGAACTGGGACGCCCGTTCCGGGCCGAGCGCGAGTCCCGCCTCGGCCAGAGCACCGCCGGAGATCCACGCCACGAGCGCCTCGGGGTCGGAGGCGCTGTACTTGAGCTCCACCTCCATGTCCGCCGCGGCTCGTTTCGGCCCCTTCGTCCCGTTCGTCCTCACCGCTCAGAGATCGCGGATTCGAGCGATGCCCTTGCCGCCGCGATCAGCGTCGCGAAGGTATCGACGGTCGGCGGCTCGTCCTTCAGTCGCTCGACCCTGCGCCACGTGTCGTCGGCAGCGAGCTCCCAGGCGCGCCGGTCGTCGGCCAGCATCAGTGCCACGATCGAGCGCAGCCGTTCCTTGAGCGCGGGGTCATCGACCGGGGACAGGGCCTCCACCCGCCGGTCCAGGTTGCGCTCCATCATGTCCGCCGAGCCGATCCAGAAGCGTTCGTCGCCGGACGGCCCGAAGGCGAAGATCCGCGAGTGCTCCAGGAAGCGCCCGATGATCGAGCGGACCCGGATCGTCTCGCTGACGCCGGGCACGCCGGGCCGCAGCGAGCACATGCCGCGCACGATGAGGTCGATCTGGACGCCTGCCCTGCTGGCGCGATAGAGCGCCTCGATGACCGCCGGATCGACCAGCGAGTTGAGCTTCAGAACGATGCGACCCTGACCGCCCGCGTGAGCTCGCTGGACCTCGCCGTCGACAAGCTGGACGATGACCTCGCGGAGGCCGTGCGGCGCGACCTGCAGCTTCCGATACTTCCGTTGGCGCGAGTGGCCCGTCAGCAGGTTGAAGAGGTCGGACACGTCGGCGCCGAGCTGAAGGTCGGTCGTCAAGAGGCCGAGATCGGCGTAGATCCGCGCGGTCTTGGGGTTGTAGTTGCCGGTCCCGATGTGGACGTACCGCCGCAACCCGCGGCCCTCACGCCGCACCACGAGGGCTGCCTTGCAGTGCGTCTTCAATCCGACGAGGCCGTAGACCACGTGCGCACCGGCCCGTTCCAGGGACCTGGCCCAGACGATGTTCTGCTTCTCGTCGTTGCGGGCCTTGATCTCGACGAGCACCACGACCTGCTTGCCTTCCTCTGCGGCGCGGATCAGGTCACGCACGATCGGCGAGTCACCGCTGGTGCGATAGAGCGTCATCTTGATGGTCAGGACATCGGGGTCCTCGGTCGCCTGCTCGATGAAACGCTGGACGGTGCCGGCGAAGGATTCGTACGGGTGGTGGAGCAGGATGTCGCCGGCACGAATCGCCGCGAACACGTCGGCATCCTCGTCCTCGTCGGGGGGCGCGAGTCGTAGCGGGATGACCGGTTGCCAGGGGGCCGGCTGGAGTGCGGGGATGTCCAGATCGGCGATCTCGCTCAACCCGTTGAGGTCGAGCATGCCGGGCACGTCGTAGACGTCCTGGGGCCCGAGCGCCAGGCCACGCTGGAGCAGCACCCGCGTCGACGCTGGCATGTCGTGCTCGACCTCGAGGCGGACCGCCTCGCCAAAGCGGCGCTTCCGGAGCTCCTCCTCGATCGCCAGGAGCAGGTCGTCCGCCTCGTCTTCCTCGATCGCCAGGTCGGCGTTGCGGGTGACGCGGAACAGGTGGTGCTCCAGCACCTCCATGCCCGGGAAGAGCAGGTCCAGGTTCGCCGCGATGATCTGCTCGATCGGGATGTACGTGCGGGCGCCGACCTCCTGGAGCCTGGGCAGCACCGGCGGCACCTTCACGCGGGCGAAGCGGCGTTCGCCGCTCTCCGGGTCGCGAACCACCACGGCCAGCGAAAGTGACCGATCGCTGATGTACGGGAACGGATGGCCCGGATCGACCGCCAGCGGCGTCAGCACCGGGTAGATCTCATCGATGAACCGCTGGCGTAGCTCGGCGTGGCGCTCGGGCCGCTCGGCGAAGGTCAGGATGCGGATGCCCTGCTCGGCCAGCTCTCCGCAGACCTCCTCGTAGGCGGTGGCGAGCGCTGACTCCAGCGACAGGACCCGGTCGCGGACGGCGGCGAGCGTCTCGACCGGGCTCAGGCCGTCGGGGGTGGGCGTCGACGCGGCGGCCGCCCGCTGGCGCTTGAGCCCCGCAACGCGAATGCCGAAGAACTCATCGAGCATGCTCGTGACGATCGCCAGGAACCGGACCCGCTCCAGGAGTGGATTGCGCTTGTCGTCCGCTTCGTGGAGCACGCGTGCGTCGTACTCCAGCCACGACAGCTCGCGGTTGATGTACGGCATCGCCCCTTCAGGCACCGGGGTCCGCGCTCGGCGGGAGCTGGATCGCGCAGGGGCAAGGATCGGCGACTCAGCCAGACCACTTCGCGCGCCTGGCCGCTGGGTCGTGGTGTCCGTCATGGACGGAGCATCGTAGCAGTGCCTGCCATGCGTCCCGGCGGATTCGCGGCCAGCCCGCGCG
>JACDBP010000086.1 GCA_013694835.1 Chloroflexota bacterium | reverse complement strand
CCACAGGACCCAGGGCACGACGCATGGCCGCCAGTCGCGGCGTGGGCGCCATCGTCCAGGGCCAGGTGCCGCACGACGGCGTTCCCACGTCTGCGGCACTCCGCCCGCGGCCGCCGGTCACCGCAAGCACGGGGTAGGGCACCATACGCGCCATGCCCGACGCCGGCGCCGGACGCCCCTCCCGCTCGACACGGTCGCCCCGCGTCTCGCGGCCGCCCGCCCAGGAGCGCGACGATCCACGTCTCGGTCCGCCCGTTCCCGCCGACATCGACCTGCCGGACCCGGATGACCCGCCATTCGAGACGCGCCCCCGCCACTCGCGCGGCGACGCGGTGCCGACGCTCGGCAACGACCAGCTGGCGCGGATCTTCTACGAGATCGGCGACATGATGGAGTTGAAGGGCGAGCTGCCGTTCAAGGCCGGCGCGTACCGGCGAGCCGCCGATTCCATCGCTCACAGCCCCACCGACATCGTGCGTGCCTACCGCGAGGGAGGACCGCCGAGCCTCGTCGGCGTCGGTAGGGCCATCGACGAGAAGCTGGCCGAGCTCGCGGATACCGGCCGGATGCGCTATCACGAGCGCCTACGGCGCGAGGTGCCGCCCAGCCTGGTGTCGCTGCTCAACGTGCCAGGTCTGGGGCCGCGGACCGTGGCCGAGCTGTGGTCGAAGCTGCGCATCGAGAACCTCGCCGATCTGGCGGCAGCCGCGCGGGACGGGCGGCTGCGCAAGATCCGCGGCATCTCCGAGCGGACCGAGCAGCGCATCCTCGAGGGGCTCAGGGAGCTCGAGGAGCGGCCTCCCGAGCGGCTGCGGCTCGGCCAGGCCAGCCAGATCGCCGAGCGGCTGGCTGCCATGCTGGATGCCGCGCCGGACGTCCAGCGGACGTACGTCGCTGGCTCCCTTCGTCGCCGGCGCGAGACCATCGGCGACCTGGACCTCCTCGCCGAATCGGCCGATGCCGGATCCGTCATCGAGCGTTTCGCCTCACACCCGGTCGTTGAGCGGGTCACCGCCAGGGGCTCGTATCGCGCCACGATCCGGCTGCTGCGCGGCCCCCAGGTGGACCTGATGGTCATGCCGCCGGGCCGCGCCGGGACCTACCTCGTCCACTTCACGGGCTCCGCAGCGCACAACGTGAGGCTGCGCGAGCTGGCACGCGATCGCGGCTGGAGCCTCTCGGAGCATGGCTTCGTGCGGCTCGACGACGAGGGTCGCCCGGTGATCGTGGGCGGCGGCGGCGGCGCGGAGCCGCGCACATTCGAGACCGAGGCCGAGGTCTACGACTTCCTGGGCCTGCCGTTCATCGAGCCCGAGCTGCGCGAGGACCGGGGTGAGATCGAAGCCGCCCGGAGCGGCCGGTTGCCCGACCTTATCGACCTCGAGAGCATCCGCGGCGACTGCCACACGCACTCGGACTGGTCGGACGGCCACGTCTCGATGGAGCGGATGGCCGAGACCGGGCGCCGCCGGGGCTACTCCTACATGGTGCTCACCGACCACTCCCGGTCGCTGACCATCGCCCGCGGACTCACGCCGGAGCGGGTGGAGGAGCAGCGGCCGATCATCGCCGCACTCAACGAGCGGTTCGCGCACGAGGAAGCCGAGGGGCGGATGCCGAAGGGCGCCCATCCGGGAGGCTTCCGGCTGCTCCACGGCTGCGAGCTGGAGATCACGGTCGATGGCCGGCTCGACTACCCCGACGAGCTGCTGGCCCGGTACGACGTGGTCGTAGCATCCCTCCACGTGGGTCGCAAGCAGCCCCGGAAGCAGCTCATGGAGCGCTACATGACGGCGCTCCGCAGCCCCCATGTCGACATCCTCGCCCACCCGTCCGGGCGCAAGATCGGCATCCGCGAGGACCTCGACCTCGACTGGGAGACGTTCTATCGGGTCGCCGCGGAGACGGGGACGCTGCTGGAGATCAACGGCTCCGACGAGCGGCTCGACCTCGATGACCGGCGGGCGCGGGTCGCACGTGACGCCGGCTGCATGCTGACCATCGATTCGGACGCCCACTACCTGGGCGAGTTCGACAACATGGCCTGGGGCGTCTCGCTGGCGCGACGGTCGTGGATCGAGAAGCGCGATGTCGCGAACGCTCTGCCGCGGGACGAGTTCCAGCGGCTCGTCGCCGAGAAACCGCACCGGGTGTAGTCGTGCCGCCGATCCCGTCCTCGTCGCAGCGGATCGGCGGCGTCGCCGTCCCCGCGTCGGCTGCGATGCTGCTCGGTGCCTGGATCGACGGCCCGGCCCTCTGGCTGTCGGCGACGCTGTTGGTGATCGCCGTCGCGCTTGGATCGATGGCGTGCCTTGCCGGCCTGGACTCGCGCGGGGTTGCCGTCGAGTCGGCGCTGTTGCCGGCGGTGGCGGCGGTGGCTGGCATCGGCGTGGTGCATCTCGCCGGTGTGACAACCATCGCCCTGGTGGGGGCGGGCGTAGGCGGGGTGCTGGTGGCGGTGGCCATCGCCACCGAGCGGAGCCTGGCACGAGAGGTGGCCACCGCTGGCGGCATCGCGGACGTGCGAGATGTGCCGGAGCCGGCGGACGCGCCGGTGGCGCTTGATGCGCCGATCGTGCCGGTCCTGCCGAAGGCGGGGGTCGGGTCCCGTGGTCGGTCGCTCGCGGAGTGGCGGGTCCTTGCCCTGGCCGTGTTGGTCACGTTCCTGGCCGCCATCGGCGTGATCGGGCTGGCGGACCGCGGGTTCGCGACGGGGCTGCCC
>JACDBP010000062.1 GCA_013694835.1 Chloroflexota bacterium | reverse complement strand
GGGGGCAGGGCGGTCCGTGACGTCGTCACGTTCGGCAACCCGGCCACCAGGCATGGGCGTTGCCACGCTCGACACCCGGTCGACGCGTCGGGTTGAGCCGTGCGCCCCACGGGCGAACCGACCAGGGAACCGGGGAGCACCGGCGATCGCAGCCCCGTCATCGGTCGAGTCACCCGTCGGGAGCACTATTCGGCCAGGGAAGCCTCGGAAGCGGCCTGCAGCCAGGGCTCGTTCGCCAGTTCAACCGCACCGGGCGCAAGCTCGTGCCGATTCGAGGGCACAGCTCGTGCCGAGGCACGACGGCCGGGTGCCGGCACGACCCGGACCGCGTGCGGGCAGGATCCGGGCGGGTGATAGCAAGGTGCGGGCACTACCCGGGCCGGGGCACGACCCGGACCGGGGCCGCGGCTGGGCGGCTACCGGAGGACGAACCCCGCCACGATGAGCGCGACGCCCAGCACCGCGATGGCGCCCCAGATCCGGAGGCGCCCACCGAGCATCTGGCGCATCACGTCGGCGCCGGTCACACCCCCTTGCTCCTCGCGCAACGTGCCACCTCGCCAGTCGGCGTAGCGGCGAGCGTTGGCATCCACTGCCTTGAGTCCCTGGAGGCGGGCATAGGGGTCGCGCGCCTGGTAGATGCCGAGGACGGTCAGTACCGCCCCGCCGATCCAGAGTGCCAGATTCAGGAGCATCAGTCCCGCGAGCCGATCGACCCAGGGTCGTCGCCGGTCGACCCGAGCGGGCCGCCAGTCGACCCGGGGTCGTCGCCGGTGGACCCGGCGGGCGCGCCCTCGGTCGGCCCTTGGGCACCACTCGCCAGCCGCCGCTCGAGCAGCTCGCGGACCTTCGCCGCGTTGGCCTGGCCGCGGGTCGCCTTCATGACCTGTCCCGTGAGGAACCCCAGGACCTGCGTCTTGCCCGCCAGCAGATCCGAGACCGCCGTCGGGTTCGCGGCCACCACATCGTCGATCGCAGCGACCAGCGGGCGCTCGTCGCTGATCTGGGCGAGGCCGAGCTCTTTCACGATCGCGTCGACCGCCTCCCCCGTAGCGACATGTCGCTCGAGGACCTGCTTCCCGTTCGTGCCGGAGATCGCACCCTCCTCGACCAGGCGGACCAGGCGCGCCAGCTGCACCCCGTCGGCCCGTGTCGCGGATGTCGTCGACTCGGGGCCAGCGCCCTTGGCGAGCCGGAGGTACTCGCCGGTCACCCAGTTGGCGATCCGCTTCGCCGACAGCCCCGGATCCGCGTTGCGCGCGCTTTCGAACAGTGCCACAGCGCCAGCGTCGCCCGCGAGGACCGCAGCGTCGTACGCCGACAGGCCGACCTCGTCGCGGTACCGCGCCCGCCGTGCCGCTGGCAGTTCCGGCAACCCGGCGCGGATCCGCTCGAGCCAGGCCCGGTCAGGACGGAGAGGCGGCAGGTCGGGCTCAGGGAAGTAGCGGTAGTCGTGCGAGTCCTCCTTGGAGCGCATCGTATAGGTCACGCCGCGCGCGTCGTCCCAGCCTCGGGTCTCCTGGGACAACGGCTCGCCGGCATCCAGCGCCTGCGCCTGGCGGTCGATCTCGAACTCGATCGCCCGCTCGACCGAGCGGAACGAGTTCATGTTCTTGACCTCGACGCGCGTCCCGAATGGCTCCGTGCCGCGCTCGCGAAGCGAGACGTTCGCCTCTACGCGCATCTGGCCGTTCTCCATCGCCGCGTCCGAGGCACCGATCGCCAGCAGCAGCATCCTCAGCTCCTCCGCGTAGCGCCGCGCGGCCTCCGCGGAATGGAGCTCGGGCTCGGTCACGACCTCCATCAGCGGCACACCCGAGCGATTGAAGTCGACGAGGCTCACCCGCTGCCCGTCGGCACCCGGCTGGTGGATCAGGCGTGCGGTGTCCTCCTCCAGGTGCGCCCGGGTGATGCTCACGATGACTGGCCCCTCGCTCGTGTCGAAGGTGAGCCGGCCGCGGGCACTCAGCGGCAGGTCGTACTGGCTGATCTGGTAACTCTTTGGCAGGTCCGGGTAGAAGTAGTTCTTGCGATCCCAGCGCGTCACCTCCGGGATCTCTGCTTCGAGCGCGAGGCCGGTAGCCAGCACGTGCTCCACGGCACGGCGGTTGATCACCGGCAGCGTGCCGGGCATGGCGAGGCAGACAGGACAGGTGAGCGTGTTCGGTGGCGCCTCCACGGAGTCCGTCGAGCAGCCGCAGAACATCTTGGACGCCGTCCGCAGCTGGACGTGGATCTCGATGCCGATGACCGGCTCGTAGCGCGTGCGCGCAGGGCGCTCCGCGATCACCGGCAGGTCACAGCGTCGCGACGAAGCGCTCGATGCGGACCAGCGCTTCCTCGATGTCCTCGAACGCGGTCGCGTAGGAGGCACGGACATGCCCCTCCCCCGACGGCCCGAAGGCGCTGCCCGGCACCATCGCGACCTTGCCCTCGTACAACAGCCTCTCGCTGAACTGCTCGCTCGTGAGGCCCGTCGCGATTATCGACGGGAACGCGTAGAACGCGCCCCGCGGCTCGAAGGTCGGGAGGCCGATCCGGTTGAGGCCGGCAACGAGCATCCGGCGGCGGCGGTCGTACTCCGCGACCATCCGCAGCACGTCCTGCTCTGCGCCCTGGATCGCCACGACGGCGGCATCCTGCGCGGTCGTGGGTGCCGACATGATCTGGTACTGGTGGACCTTGACGATCCCCTCCAGCAGGTCCGGCGGCGCACAGACGTAGCCGATCCGCCAGCCGGTCATCGCATAGGCCTTGGAAAAGCCGCCCATGAGGACCGTCCGCTCCTTCATCCCGGGCAGGGCGCTGAAGGCTTCGTGGCGATGATCGCCGTACACGAGACGGTCGTAGATCTCGTCACTGACCACGACCAGGTCGTGCCGCTCGGCGATCTCGGCGATCGCCCGTAGGGTGACGGGCGGCAGGACCGCGCCGGTCGGGTTGCAGGGATAGCCCAGGAAGATGGCCCTGGTCCGCGGGGTGATGGCCGCCTCGAGCTCAGCGGGGTCGAGGGCGAACGAGTCTGCGGCCACGGTGGAGATCAACACCGGCACGCCGCCGTTGAAGGTGATCGCCGGGATGTAGGCCACGTACGAGGGCTCGTGCAACACGACTTCGTCACCCGGGTCGATGAGCGCGGTCATCGCAGCGCCGACTGCCTCCGACGCGCCGACGGTGATGCAGATCTCGCGCTCGGGGTCGTAGCTGACGCCATACAGCCGCTCCAGCATCTTCGAGAGGGCCCGGCGGAGCTCCAGCGTGCCGTGATTGCTGGTGTAGTGCGTGCGGCCGGATCGCAGCGAGCGGACGCCCTCCTCGACGATCTGTGGCGGCGTTGTGAAGTCCGGCTCTCCGATGCCCAGACTGATGACGTCGGGCATGGTCGCCAGCACGTCGAAGAACCGGCGGATGCCGGATGGCGGCACCTCACGGACGCGCCGAGAAAGCCGGGGGCGGGTCGGCGCCGGGGGCTGCTCGATGGACATCGTGGACCTCTTGGCGTGCCTCGAAAGTATACGGTGGTGACATGACCCGACTGCACGTCGAGACCCATGGCACGGGGCGGCCGGTGCTCTTCGTCCACGGGGCCATGGGCCACGGTCGCGATGCCTGGAGGATGCAGCTCCCGCTCGCCGACCGATGGCGACTCCTCATCGCCGACCGGGCCGGCTTCGGAGAGAGCCCCGGTGGCCCCCAGGACGCTGAGGCGCAGGCCGACGACCTGGCGGCGCTCATCCCCGGCGGGGCGGATGTCGTCGGGCACTCCTACGGTGGGGTGATCGCGCTGCTGCTCGCAGCGCAGCGTCCCGACCTCGTGCGCTCCCTGACGGTCATCGAGCCACCGGCGCTCGGGCTGGTCCGCGGCGATCCCGATGTCGACGCCTTTGTCGGACGGACGCGTGTGGTGTTCGAGAACGGCCCGAGCTGGCCCGAGGAGCAGGCGCTGCGGACCTTCCTGTTGGCCTTCGGGCTCGACCCTGGTGAGGTGCGACTCAGCGACCTGGACCGCCGCGATGTCGCCGCGACGATCCGTGAGCCGGCACCATGGACGATCCCCATCCCGCTCGAGACGGTGGCCGAGGTCGGCGTCAGGACGCTGGTGGTGACCGGCGGCTGGCCGGCCGGCGAGACGATCGCCGCGGCCCGATCCGCCCAACGCGCGCTGGCCGCGGTTGCGCGGCTGATCATCGAGCGGCTCCGCGCCGAGCACGCGCACTTCCCGACCGCGCACCACGACGTACAGTCGCGCCGTCAGGCTTTCAACGAGAGGTTGCTGGCGTTCGTCGAAGGAGGCTGAACGAACGCGAGCGGCTGCCCGCTGAGGTTCATGCCACATGTCGCCGAGTGACAACGTTGGGCAGCGGATCCGAGGCGCCAGGTCCGGACCTTGCCACCGGCGCCTCGTGCTCGGACCGCGGATGACATGGAAGGCGGGGCCGGGACAGCGGCGACCGTCGCTCCCCGGTAGCGGTTGGCACGAAACCCCGGCGGGTTGGTCGCCTCCCCGTGCTCATCTCATCCCCGGCGGACTCAGCTCCCGGCGATCACCGGCCCATGATCGCGACCCGTTCCATCGGGCCGGGCGTCGCTGGGTCGTCGAGCGCCCGGAGATCGGTCGGCTCCAGCGTGCGCCACTTGGCATCGGCGGTGATCGCCTCATAGGCGCGGCCGAGTCGGAAGAGTCGTGCCTCGTCCCAGGCTCGGCCGATCAACTGGAGGCCGACCGGCAACCCTTCGGAGAGGCCGCACGGGATGGACAGCCCGGGCAACCCGGCCATGTTCACCGGCAGCGTGCAGGCATCCGAGAGGTACATCGCGACGGGGTCGTCGAGACGTGCGCCAAGCGGGAAGGCGACCGTCGGGCTCGTCGGCGCAACCAGCGCGTCCACCTGGGCGAACGCCTCGTCGAAGTCCCGCTTGAGCAGCGTCCGCACCTTCTGCGCCTTGAGGTAGTACGCGTCGTAGTAGCCCGCCGAGAGCGCGTACGTGCCGAGCATGATGCGCCGTTTGACCTCCGCCCCGAAGCCGCCGCCGCGCGTGGCGAGGTAGTTCCCGAGGACATCAGCGCCGCGGACGCTGCGTCCAAAGCGGATGCCGTCGTACCGCGCGAGGTTGGCCGATGCCTCCGCCGGGGCCACGATGTAGTAGGTCGCGAGCCCGTAGTCGGTGTGCGGCAGGTCGACGTCGACGATCTCGGCGCCAGCATCGGCCAGCGCCGCGACCGCCTCTCGCACCCGCGCCTCGACGCCTGGCTCCATGCCCTTCACGAAGTACTGCCGCGGCAGTCCGAGACGGACGCCACGCAGGCTGGCTGCGGCCTCGTCGTCGCTCGATGGGAGCTCCCCGGCGTAGTCGGGTACCGCGACCGGCGCCGACGTCGAGTCGCGCTCGTCACGCCCCGCGATCGTGCCCAGCAGGATGGCCGTGTCGCGAACGTCGCGCCCGAAGGGACCGATCTGGTCGAGCGAGCTGGCGAAGGCGATGATCCCGAAGCGGCTGACGCGGCCGTAGGTGGGTTTCAGCCCGACCGTGCCGGTGAGCGCCGCGGGCTGGCGGATGGAGCCGCCCGTGTCGGTGCCGATGGCCAGCGGCACGTGGTACGCGGCGACGGCGGCCGCGGAGCCGCCGCTGCTGCCACCCGGGACCCGGTCGAGGGCCCAGGGATTGCCGGTCGGGCCCCAGGCCGAATGCTCCGTGGAGGAGCCCATCGCGAACTCGTCCATGTTGGTCTTGCCGGGCACGATCGCCCCTGCCGCATCCAGCCGCTCCGCGATGTGCGCGTCGTAGGGGCTGATGAAGCTCTCGAGGATGCGGCTGCCAGCGGTCGAGGGACGGCCCCGTGTGACCACGAGATCCTTGAGTGCGACGGGGATGCCGAGCAGGCGTGGCAGCGCATCGAGCGTCGGCGTGGACCCGTCCCGCGGCGCCGCAGACACGCCGCGGGCCGCGACGAGGGTCGTGTCGGCGCGATCGGCGGCCTCGCGTGCCCGCTCGAAGTCCAGTGAGACCCACGCGTGGAGGGCGCCATCCTGGGCCTCGATCAGCGAGAGGTGGGCATCGAGCAGTTCCCGCGCGCTGAACTCTCCGGCGCGCAATCCGGCGCCCATCCGGTGAGCGCTCAGTCGGGTCAGGCCGCGCGAGGAGGTCACGGAGCGGTCCCTCGGGAGCACCAGGGCATCGCGTCAGCCGCCGAGGATCGGCGGCACCTCGAAGAGATCGCCGCGTCGGGCGGGCGCGCCGGCCAGGGCATCGTCAGGGGTCAGGCTCGCGCGGGCGACGTCCTCGCGGAGGATGTTCTCGAGCTCGATGGTCTGCGCCGTCGGCTCGATGTCGTCCGTCGAGAGCTCGGCGAGCACCGCGTACTGGTCGAGGATGTGGTTGAGCTGCCCTTCGAGGCGGTCAAGCTCGTGTCCTTCGAGTCCGAGGCGGGCCAGGTGCGCGACGTGCTGGACATCGGCACGCGACAGGGTGGGCATGCTCCGAAGGATACCGGGCAGGCCACGGCCGCCGCCAAGGCAAGAGCGAACTCCGAACGGAGACGGCTACCAGAGGCAGTCCGTCAGGGCTCACGCTGCAGAGGCGCCGTGGTGCCGTAGACGTCGGGGCTCAGCCGATACGCGCTCCTGAGAGCCACTGGCGCCGTTCGGCCCTTCAGGCCTCTCCGAGGTGGTGTTCCGGCACCGCGTCCAACACCAGCGACTCGTCGATGACGATCCAGCGTTTCACGCATCTCCCTCCCCTGCCAGCAGCCGCTGGAACGCCGCCTCGTCCAGGATCGGCACGCCGAGCTGCTCCGCCTTGACCAGCTTCGACCCCGCGTTCTCACCGGCGACGAGGTAGTCCGTCTTGCGGCTGACGGAGCCTCCCGGCTTGCCGCCGGCAGCACGGACCGCTTCCTCGGCGGCCGCCCGGTCGAACCCTTCCAGGGTGCCGGTCACGACCACCGTCTTGCCCGCCAGCGGTCCCCCAGGGCCGCCGGCAGGGCGGCGCACGGGCCGCTCGGCCTCGACGCCGGCAGCGGCCAGCTCGTCGAGCAGCTGGCCCTGCCGAGCGT
>JACDBP010000042.1 GCA_013694835.1 Chloroflexota bacterium | reverse complement strand
GACTACGACCTGTCGCGGGTCGGCTTCCTGCCAATGCTGCCGTTCGGCCGCACTACGTATGGCAGGAGGCGCCACGGCTCAGCGCGCCGAGTGTCGGTTCAAACAAATCATCTGTCAGGAAATGCTGCCATGAAGCTTCAGTCGTCCACCACCCGGCGTGCAGCCGGCGACCTCGAGAAGCTGGCCGTCGCCGACCGGAAGGTCCCAGTAATGATGCAGGGTCAGGAGCACGCGATCCCGTACCTCGAGGGTCGCGAATGCTCGCGCGAGGCTCCGATGCTGCAGGGCCCGTTCCAGTTCACCCTGCTCAGCGGGCGTCTGAAGGTCGAGCTCCGCGACGTGCCCTCGATGCTCGGCAGCCCTCAACGCGGCGCGGACCACGTGACGGCGAAACCAGGCCGGGAACGCATCTGGATCGCGCAGCGAGCCGAGCCCCCGCCAGGCTGAAACAAGCGCGTCCTGCACCGCGTCTTCGGCCTCGGCATGCGAGCGGACAACGATCGCGGCCGCGCCCAGCGCGCGTGCCAGGTGTGGCTCGACGAGCACCCGGAACGCCTCCCGGTCGCCGCTCGCGGCACGTGTCACCAACGGGGCAAGGGTCATCCTTGACGGCTCGATCGCGACCTCCATGCCAGTGAGTGGCCCAGAACGGCGAATCGGTTCGATCCCGGGTCACCTGAGCGCGCTCCCGTAGCATTGCGCGGATGGAGACGGGGGACTTCGCGGTACCGGCACCCCCTGCGTTGCCCGAGCGGCTCGCCGGGCGGTACACACTGCTCGAGCGACTCGGCGGCGGCAGCAGCGCCGAAGTGTGGCTGGGCCGTGACGAGATGCTCGGCCGGGCGGTCGCCGCGAAGGTGCTCCACCGGCATCTGCTGATCGACGAGCCGGCGCGCGGTCGTTTCGAGCAGGAGGCGCGGGCGGTGGCGCGCTTGTCGCACCCGGGGATCGTCGCGGTCTACGACGTGGCGGCCGACGAGATCGGTGCCGTCATGATCCTGGAGCGCGTCCCGGGCTCGTCACTCGCGGCGCTGCTCCGGCGGCACCAGCGGCTGCCCACCCACGAGGCGGTACGGATCGCCGCTGAGATCGCCGAGGCTCTGGCGCACGCCCACGAACGGGGCGTCATCCACCGCGACATCAAGCCGGGCAACGTATTGATCGATGAGAACGGTCGCGCGCGGCTGGCCGACTTCGGGATCGCCCGGGTGCTCGGGGAGGAGGCGAGCCGCCTCACCGCCGCGGGCACCATCACCGGGACGCTGATGTATCTCGCGCCGGAGCAGCTGGCAGGCCACGACGTCGACCCGCGGGCCGACCTGTACGGGGTCGGCCTGATGCTGTACGAGATGCTCGCCGGCGATCCGGCCTACCGCGTCACGACGCCCGTGGCGCTTGCCGAGGCGCAGCGCACCCCGCCGGCCGCAGTGCCAGGTCTGGACCCGGTGCTGTCCGGCATCCTCCGAGGGGCGATCGAGCCCGACCGGGAACGGCGCTACCCGACGGCGGCAGCGCTCGCGGCCGACCTTCGAGCATGGCTCCGCGATGCGGACCGCGTGTCGGCGGTGGCAGCGGGGACCCCGACCCTGACCGAGGGTGGCTCAAATTTGCGGCGGGCGGTCGGGCGAAGCTGGAGGCCGCGATGGCTCGCACCGCTCGCTGTCCTCGTCAGCGTCGTCGCCGCTGCGCTGCTCGTCACCGGGCTCGCCGGAAACGTCCCCGGACGGACGTCTCCCTCGCCGGGGACCAGTGGTTCGATCGCCGGCTCGGCGACGCCGAGGTCCGGTCACCCGAGCCCGTCGGGCACGACCAGGCCGTCCCGCACGCCCGCGACCCCGTCGCCGTCCCCGTCCCCGTCCCCGGTGTACACGGTGCCGCCGGCCTTCACGGACGCGATGGCCCGACTGCGCGACATGATCCGCGAGGGCCAGTCCAGCGAGGCGATCGGCGTGCGTGCCGGGGACGAGCTCCTCGTCGCCACACGTGAGATCGTCAAGAACGTCAACGAGGGCCGAGTGGGCCAGGCGCACAAGCTCATCGCCGACTTCCGGAAGACCATCGCCGACATGGAGCGAGAGGGGCGCATCCGCGACCCGGCGTTCGCCGAGCGGCTCCGGCAGGCGGCCGACGAGCTCAAGGCGACCATCAAGAGCTGACCGGTGCCATTCGTCTCCGACGAGTGAACCTGCGGGCCTCCCGACCGCATCTCAACATCGAGGCGTTCCCAAGGAGGAGCCAGTGGACCTGACCCTGGTGGAACGCGCACGACAGGGTGATGCCGATTCGTTCCAGCAGCTGGTCATCCCGCGCCTCGATCGCGCGTATCGAGTCGCACTCGGGCTCACGGGCAGCGAGGCCGATGCGCATGACGCGACGCAGGAGGCGTTCGTGAGCGCCTGGCGGAAGCTGCCGCAACTCAAGGACGCAGGCCGGTTCGATGCCTGGCTGGTGCAGATCGTGATCAACGCCAGCCGGATGCAGATCCGGCGGCGTCGGGTGCGCGAGATCACCATCGATGAGGT
>JACDBP010000031.1 GCA_013694835.1 Chloroflexota bacterium | reverse complement strand
GCCGTCACCCTCGAGCCCGGCGGTGTCACTCATTTCGTCGGCTAGAGCCGCCACCTACGGCAGCATCTTCGCCCGGAGCATCGGTACGGCCAGGGTCGCCGCCACGAGCCCCCGGAATCCGGGTCGGCTGTACTCGAACGTTGGCTCACAGATCATCCCTACATCCCTACATCCCTACATCCCTACAGAAAGTGGGTATTTACGGGCTGCTACGACAACTCGGCGTCTGAGCCGCTCGCGGCCAGCGACTGCGGGACGCGACGACGTCGACGCTCAGTACCCGGAGCCGGCAGCGGCTCATGCGTCAGGTACTGCGGCTGCGCCCTCGACGTTGTCAATCGCGACCAGTTGGTCGAGGCCACCAGCGAACCCGCGTAGCCGCGCCGGTGCGAGGCGATCCTCCTCGAGGAGCTGGTCAGCGCTTGGCTTTGCGTTCGCGGCCGAATTCCCCGACGCGCCGCGCCAGCGGCCGTCCCACAAGCCGCGGAGGCAGGCCAGTGGATCTAGTCGCTCTTGAGCGACTTCGCGATAGCGGACTCGAGCTTGTCACAGCACGGGCCTGCTACGCGGATCCCCGTCAGCCGATCGCCGTTGCGCTCGATCGAGATGGTGGTCAACCCTCCCGGTGTTCCATGGTCAGGGCACCGCGCCCGCCCGGACGCGCCGGCTGAGCTCCTCCTCGATCTTGTCCTGGATGGCCGCTGCGATCGCATCGCCGGCTCGATGTGGCGGCACGGGTCGGCCATTCACTAGGAACTGGACCTTGGCCATGTCGTGGGCTCCCACTTCAGCGGATGGAGAAACAGACCGGCGCCCGCCAGCCGTGGGTCACCCTAGTCCCGCATGTGGATGGCCGGGGCGCATCCGGGAAGCATTGGAGCGGCACGCCCGCCACGAGTTCCGTCAGCTCGCCGCCACGCGCCCGAAGTGGGAACCGCTGCTGCCGCTGTCCCGGCTGCTCACAGAGGGCCGCTGGCACCCCGTTTGCCGCCCGAGGCACCTCCACTCAGGCGTCCTGATCCCCACGGTGGCTCCCGGGCCGTCGTGGGGAGCGGCTGGTAGCAATCTTGACAGCATGAGAGCCGGGCATCCGCGGATGGATGACCCGGCCCTCAGCCTGTTTCGTGCTTGAGTCCGTCAGGCGCGGACGCCAGCGGACGCTATCGGAGGCTCTAGTAGTCCATGTCTCCGCCGTGACCGTGGCCGCCACCGGCAGCGGCCTTCTCCTTCTCCGGCAGGTCGGTCACCAGCGTCTCCGTGGTGAGGACCATACCGGCGATGGAGGCAGCGTGCTGGAGGGCAGACCGGGTCACCTTGGCGGCATCGACGATGCCCGCAGCGAACATATCCACGTGCTCACCGCGGAGCGCGTCGTAGCCGAAGCCGATCTCGGCCTGGCGGACGGCGGCCACCACGACCGAGCCCTCCTGACCCGCGTTCTCGGCGATCTGTCGCACCGGAGCCTCGAGCGCGCGGCGCAGGATGTTGATACCGATCTTCTCCTCGCCCTCGAGCTGGAGCGCGTCGAGCGCCGGGACCGCCTGCAGCAGCGCGGTGCCGCCGCCTGCGACGAGGCCCTCCTCGACCGCCGCTCGGGTGGTCGAGAGTGCGTCCTCGATACGGTGCTTCTTCTCCTTGAGCTCGACCTCGGTGGCCGCGCCGACCTTGATGACGGCCACGCCACCGGCCAGCTTGGCCAGGCGCTCCTGCAGCTTCTCCTTGTCGTAGTCCGAGGTCGTGTCCTCGATCTGCGCCTTGATCTGCTGCATGCGGCCCTTGATCTCGCTCTCGTTGCCCTCGCCGTCGACGACGGTCGTGTCGTCCTTGGTGGCAACGACGCGGCGGGCGCCACCGAAGTCCTCGGGCTGGACGGAGTCCAGCTTGCGACCGAGCTCTTCGCTGATGACGTTGGCGCCGGTCAGGATCGCCAGGTCGCGGAGCATCTCCTTGCGCCGGTCGCCGAAGCCCGGCGCCTTGACGCCGAGCACCGACACGGTGCCGCGGAGCTTGTTGACGACCAGCGTGGCGTTCGCCTCACCGTCGATGTCCTCGGCGACGATGAAGATCGGGCGCCCGAGCTGGACCGCCTTCTCCAGCGCCGGCAGGAGCTCCTGGATGCTCGAGATCTTCTTGTCCGTGATGAGGATGGCGGGGTTCTCGAGGACCGCTTCCATGCGGTCGGGGTTGGTCACGAAGTACGGCGAGATGTACCCGCGATCGAACTGCATGCCCTCGGTGTATTCCTTCTCGAGGCCGATCGACTGACCTTCCTCGACCGTGATCACACCGTCCTTGCCGACCTTGTCCATGACCTCGGCGATCAGCTCGCCGACCTCGGGATCGGCGGCGCTGATGGCGGCCACGGCCGCGATCTGCTCGCGTGTCTCGACGGGCCGGGCATGCTCCTTGAGGCGCTCTACGACGGCCTCCACGCCCTTGTCCAGGCCGCGCTTGACGATCATCGGGTTGGCACCCGCGGTGACGTTCTTGAGGCCCTCGGTGACGAGCGCCTGGCCGAGCACGACCGCGGTGGTCGTGCCGTCGCCGGCGACATCGTCGGTCTTGGTCGCGACCTCCTTGAGGAGTTGCGCGCCCATGTTCTCGAATGGCTCGTCGAGCTCGATCTCACGAGCGATGGTGACGCCGTCGTTGGTGATGGTCGGCGCGCCGAATTTCTTGTCCAGGACGACATTGCGGCCCTTGGGACCGAGCGTCACCTTGACGGCATCGGCCAGTCGGTCGACGCCACGCTTGAGCGACCGCCGCGCGGTCTCATCGAAGATCAGTTGCTTCGCCATGTTCAGGGAATCTCCTTGTTGTCAGCTAGGACGCTGCATGGCGGCCGAGGCGAAGGCGCGCTCGAGCACCGCCAGCGAGCGCACTCGTGTGTGCGTGAGCGCGGAGCGCAGCGCAACGCACGCAGTCGGCCGTCAGGCAGCGGCCTCATCGACGATCGCGAGGATGTCCTTCTGGCTGACGATCAGCAGCTCCTCGCCGTCGACCTTGAACTCGGTGCCGGCGTACTTGGCGTAGAGGACCTTCTGGCCCTCCTTGACGTCCATCGGCTCGCGCTTGCCGTCGTCGCCGATCTTGCCCGGTCCCGCCGCGAGGATCGTGCCCTCCTGGGGCTTCTCCTTGGCGGTGTCAGGCAGCACGATGCCGCTCTTCGTCATCTCCTCGCGGGGAGTGGGCTGGATGACGCAGCGGTCGCCCAGCGGGCGAAGCTTCGTCGCAATGGCAGTCGCCAACGCGTGATCCTCCTGGGGTGAGGTGGCTTGATGCGGTTCGTCGGAGCAGGTCTCCGACCAGCGCCCGCGGGCTGCTGGCGAGACCC
>JACDBP010000025.1 GCA_013694835.1 Chloroflexota bacterium | reverse complement strand
ACGCCCGCCAGATCGGCCAGCACCTCGAACCTGAAGACGGGGTCGTCGTGGAGGGTCCGGACGACCTCGGGGTAGTGCTCCGGAGCGACGCGGATCTCTGTCGTGTCGTGGCGTGCGCTGACGGGCGCGCTGAGCAGCGAGCCGAGGCGCGTTTCGATGCGGCGCTGGAGCGAGGTGTCCGTCGGAGGGCTCCTTGGGCTGGCGGGAGTCGCTAGACGCCGAGCGGAACGGTCGGCCCGACAGCGCGCTCGGCCCAATGACCTCGACGCTCCCGGATCAGCTGCTGCAGCTTCATCATCCCGTAGATGAGGCCCTCCGGGCGAGGCGGGCAGCCGGGCACGTAGACGTCCACCGGCATGACCCGGTCGATGCCCTCGACGGTGGCGTAGGAACGCTTGTATCGGCCGCCGGAGCAGGTGCAGTCGCCCATCGCCACGCACCATTTCGGTTCGGGCATCTGCTCCCAGAGCCGGACGAGTGGGCCGGCCATCTTGGTCGTCAGCGTGCCGGCGACGATGAGCACGTCGGCCTGCCGCGGGCTGGCGCGGAACGGGAACATGTTGAAGCGGTCCATGTCGTTCTTGCTGGTCGCCGCGGACATCATCTCCATCGCGCAGCAGGCCAGGCCCGACAGCAGCGGCCAGAGGCTGTTGAGACGGATGAGGTCGAGCACGTGGTCGGCTTTCGTGGGGATGATGTCGAGGGCACCCCACCGGCCGTTGTCGCCCTTCTCCAGGTGCTCCAGGTCGCGGAGATGGGTGATCGTCGCGGGCAGGCCGCCGCCGTAGGCGATGGGATCCGCGGAGGTCCACAGCGTGTTGGCGACGACGATCGGCTCGGCGACCTCCCGCGAGGTGTCCGTGGTGAGCACGGCGGTCGCCTGGCTCGGCTGGTCCGAGGCCATCGTCGGAGGGTCCCCGTCGAGCCCGGGCTCGGGCCTGTTCACTTCCACGTCAGGACTCCCTTGCGCCACGCATAGCCGAGGCCAAGGAGCAGGACTGCCACGAAGATGGCCATGCTCACGAGGCCGCCGATGAGCACGTCCTGGAAGACCAGCGCCCAGAGGTAGATGAAGATGACCTCGATGTCGAAGGCGACGAACAGCAGCGCGTAGATGTAGAAGGAGAGGCCGAACCGGCCCCACGTGTCGCCGTACGTGTCGATGCCCGATTCATACGGCAGGCCCTTGTGACGATCGCCCTTGTGGCGATGAGTCAGCAGCCAGCTGGCGCCGATCGTGAGGAACACGAACGAGAAGCCGGCGATAGCGAACCCGAGCACGTACCACAGAGGGGTGGTCAACGGAGTCTGCCTCTCGAGGACGTCAGACGGGCAGCGTCAGCTGCCCTGGTGTTGATGGATCGTAGGCGGTCAGCACGCACGCTCATTCTATCGCAGCGAACCTTTGGCCCCGCGTGGTTGGCAGGTTCGGCGCCCTTGCGGGAACGCGGCCGTGGCAGGGAGAGGCGCCAGCGCGGACCCGAGGCACAGTCGAAGGCACGGCGCCGGGGCGGACCCCGGCACAGTCGAAGGCACGGCGCCGACCGACGGTCCGTGCGGTGGGCGAACTGGCCACCGGGCTTTCGTCGGGAGGCAACCACCACGGCAGGTTGCGTCCGGAGGGGCGAACTGGCCACCGCACCTTGCGTCCGGAGGCGAGGGCCACAGGGTTCGTGTCCGGTTTGTGAACTGGCCACGGAGCCTGCGTCCCGGTGACGACCACCACCGGAGATCGCGCCGGGTGGGCGAACTGACCACCGAGCCGCTCGAGCAGGTGGCGCAAGGGCACTTCGTCGGCCGAACGTGCCTGGGGCGGGCGGCCCGACCACGGAGGCTCGGTCATGCGCGTGCACGGCCGAATCGTTGGTCGACTCACCCACCCGGCGCAAGTCGCGGTACGGGGCCTAGCGCCAGTCGGGCGCCGTTCGGCCCAGCGGCGGACCCAGCCCTGGAGCCGGGTCGGGGAGGCGCAGTACTCGCGCCATGAGCGTCGAGACACGGATCCGGGATGCCGGCCATCGCGGTGAGCAGCGCCTGCGCCCCAGAGGTGACACCTCGGCGCCCACACGTGACGCTGCCGGCGCCCAGATGCCGCTGCGGGCGCCCAGGCGAGACCC
>JACDBP010000009.1 GCA_013694835.1 Chloroflexota bacterium | reverse complement strand
ATGTGGTGGTCGCACCGCTGGCGTCCGGCTCGCTCTATACGAAGCTCGACAAGGGGTCCTCCGAGCTGTTCGCGGTCGGGCTCGTCGATGGTGTGCGGTCGCGCTACGTCGGCGGACAGCCGGCGGGCTGTGGGCCGATCGCGTCGGCCTTCCGCGATGGTTCCGAGTCGGTGACGCCGGTGCGCGTGCCGGCGACGGTGGTCCGCTCCCTCGCCATCGGCTCGCCCGCGGACGGCGGCAAGGCGCTCGAGGTGGCGCGCGGCTCGGGCGGCTCGATCCTGGGCGTTGATGACGCCGAGACGATCAGCGCCATCCGGTTGCTCGCCGAATCAGAAGGCATCCTGACCGAGACGGCCGGCGGGGTGACCGTGGCCGCCCTGCGACGGGCGGTCATCGAGGGCACCGTGCGTCGGGGCGACGAGGTCGTGCTCGTGATCACCGGCAACGGGCTCAAGACCCTCGACGTCCTGGATCGGCCCGCCGCAGCGGCGATCGAGCCCACCTTCGAGGCGTTCGAACAGTGGTGGGGCGAGCGCGGGGCGGCTGAGGCAGCAGCGGCCTGACGGGCCTCACGTTCCGGGGCCGACCGCTGTCGCGACCTTGCGTGTCAGGCGACCTGCGAGCGGTAGGGACGGCGTCGGGTCACGTTCGAATGCGATTCCAGGGACTCCAGGGCATCGGCATCCATCGGCTCGGCAAAGAAGTAGCCCTGCGCCTCCTCGCACCCGATGCGCCGCAACTCGTCACGCTGCCGCGCCGTCTCCACACCCTCCGCGACCATCCGCAGATCCAGGCTCTGGCCAAGGGCGACGATGGCCCGTACGAAGGCCGATTGCTTGGGGTCCGTGGCGACGCCTGCCACGAAGGATCGGTCGATCTTGAGGATGTCCACCGGGAACTGCCGCAGGTAGCTGAGCGACGAGTACCCCGTCCCGAAATCGTCGACGGCGATCTGGACCCCCAGGTCCTTGAGGCCCCGCAGCTTGTCGAGCGTGTCGGGCGTGTCGTGCATCAGGAGGCTCTCGGTGACCTCGAGAATCAATCGGTCCGGTGCGAGGTCGGCGTCGTGAAGCGCCCGCTCGACATCCTCCACCAGCCCATGGTGCTGGAACTGTCGAGCCGAGAGGTTCACGCTGACCCAGCCCAACGATGAACCAGGCCGCTGCCAGCGACGAGCCTGCCGGCAGGCTGTCTCCAGGACGTACCGGCCGGCGGGGATGATGTGGCCGGTCTCCTCGGCGAGGACGAGGAAGTCCCCGGGCAGGAGGAGACCGCGCTCCGGATGCCGCCAGCGGAGCAGCGCCTCCGCGCCGACCCGCGCCGTCGTGGTCAGGTCGACGACGGGCTGGTAATGGACCACGAACTCATCCTGGTCAAGGGCTGCACGCAGGCCAGACTCCATCGCACGGCGCTCCACCGCGGCCTTGAACATCGTCGGCTGGAAGACAGTGGAGCGCCCGGGACCATGGCTCTTCACCCAGTACATCGCGAGGTCTGCACTACGCAGCAGCATCTCGGCCCCGTCGACCTCATCGGCGGAGGTCGCGACGCCGATGCTGGCGGTCACGTGCAGGTCGCCGGATTCGACCTCGATGGGGATGGCCAGCGAAGCGGCGATCCGGTCCGCCACGACCATCGCATCTCCCTCGCCGTCGAGGGTCGCGAGGAGCACCGCGAACTCGTCGCCTCCGATGCGGGCGGCGGTGTCCTGCGGCCGGATACACGTCTTCAACCGTGCTGCGACCTCCCTGAGCACCCGGTCGCCCGTCGCGTGCCCCAACGTGTCGTTGATGCTCTTGAAGTCGTCGACATCGAGGAAGAGCAGGCCGACCAGGTTGGAGGACCGCCCGCGGGTCAGCGCCTGTCCCACCCGGTCCATGAGCAGGGTGCGGTTCGGCAGCCCCGTCAGCGGATCGTGCAGCGCTCGATGGGCGAGCTGTTCCTCGAGTCGCTTCCGTTCCGTGATGTCCACCCCGGTCGCGATGGTGTAGCGGGCCGTCCCCCGAGCGTCGAGCACGGCCGTGTTCGTCCAACTGAGGCGGCGGCGAGTGCCGTCCTTGCGGATCCAGTCGTTTTCGTGAGCGAGGGCCGCCTGCTCGCCGCTGAGCGCCGCCAGTTTGGCCCGAACGCCGTCGAGATCCTCCGGGGGAACGAGGAAATCGAACGATGTCAGCCCCCGAAGCTCCGCGGCGCTGTAGCCGCTCACCTCCGCGCAGGCCTCGTTGAAGCGCACCACCCTTCCGTTCTCGTCGCACACGATCACCACCGCGCCGACGGTATCGAGCACGGCAGCGATGAAGTCCTTCTCCTGGACGACCCGTTGACGCTCCGTGCCGAGCGCGATCGCGCCGGCCAGCTGGTCGGCGACCGCAACGATGGCGGCGAGGTCCGTCTCGTCGAGCGGATCGGCGCCGGTCGACTCGACGTCGAGCGTGCCCAGGAACTCGCCATCCGCGCTCAAGGGGACGCAGATCTCGCTCCGGACGCCCGGTTTCCCCTCCAGGTAGTCGGGATCCAGCCGAACGTCAGGCACCAGCTCGGCGCGGCGCGTCCGCATCACGCGCCCGATGATGCCTTGCGAACCATCGAAGGTCGCGAGTGGGTCCGGATAGCCACGGGTCGCACCGTGGCGGAGGATCGATCCGTCCCACAGGTAGATCGCCACGGACTCATGACCGAAGCGTTCGGACAGAAGGGTCACCACTCTGTCGAGGGCTGCCTGGGTCGGGCCCGTCGAGGCCAGCAGTTGGCCGACGGCCTCCACGCCCTCGATCTGCTTGCTGCGCCGCTCGGCCTCGGCGAGGGCGTCGCGGTGGCGACGCAGGGCGACATTCCGCTCCCCCAACAGGACGGTCTGTCGGACGACCGCCGTGACCACCATCACCCCGACGGCGCCGTCGAGGGTCAGCACGATCCACAACGGGGTGCCTGGCTGCTGTGCCACCAGTAGCAGGAAGGGAGAGAGAGCGATCGCCGAAAGGGGAAGCAGCCCGCGCAAACCGGCCGCCAACTGCGCGTAGCGACGACCTGGATCCACCCTGTCCGTGAAGGTCGCGGTGCCGAACGCCACGACGAGGACGCCCGCTGAGACCAGGGCACCGTAGATCCAGGGCGCACTGCCCTGCGCTTCGACGGACGCGCGACCGACGAAACCGGCTCCGATCAGCGCGACCCCGCTGATGATCGCGTATGCGCCCCGCAGCCGCAGCTCGGCGAGGACTGCCAGATCGAGGATGAGCTTGGCTCCGAGGATATTGAGGAACAGCCCTCCCTGGATCAACAGCAACAGCACTGCACCGTCGGCGTCGGCGCGGCTGCCGACGATCGCGACCAGCAGGCCCGTCACCGCGGCGCAGACCGCCGCCGCGTCCAGGTACACCGCGATCTCCTCGCGCAGCCCGACCTTGCCTCGCAGGTTGGCCAGGTAGGCGCCCGCAGATGCGACCAGCACCCCCGCGAGGAGCAGGCTCGAGATGGCCAGGAGCGGCGAGCTCGGGTCCCCAAGGCCGACGAGCCGAAGGGTCTCCGATACCGTCCAGGCTACGAAGGCGACGACGATCCAGCCCCGCACCGAGCGCACGCGACGCGAGCCTGATCGCCAGCTGTCCGCGGCCACGGCCAGGCCGAGCACGGCAGCGATGCTGCGGTGGGCCTGGTCCCAGACGTCCCTGCGGCTGGAGTCCGCGGCGGCGAGCAGCATCAGGCCGAGCAGCGCCCCGATGAGCACCACGAACAGCCAGAACCCACGACGATTCGGGACCTTCCGCAGCAGAGCCCCCAACGACGCATGTCCTGGCGCAGGTAACGAGGCCTCGCCGGGCAGCCGCATCGAGCCACCTTAGGTTGCCCACGACGACATGGCCATAGGCTGTTCGTACGGAGTCACCTGACTGGGTCGCCGGACGACGAGGAACGGCGTTCGCCGGCGGCGAGGAGGCGGCAGACGCGCACTCTAGACTGCGGCTGATGCGCGAGCACGATCGACCCAAGGCGGTTGCGTGACCGCGGCGCCGATGACGGTCGTTCCGGCAACGGCCGAGCGGTGGGCGGACGTGCAGCTGCTGCTCGGCGACGATGGGGATCGGGGTTGCTGGTGCCAGTACTGGCGGCAGTCGTCCGGCGACTACAGCCGGCTCGGGCCGGGCGGCGGCCGCAGGGCGCTCCGAGGGCAGCTGGACGAGGCGATCCCACCCGGTCTGGTCGCCTACATCGGAGGTGAGCCGGCCGGCTGGTGTGGATTCGGGCCGCGGATCCTGATGCGCCTGGACCTTGACGAATAGAACAGATGTTCTAGTATGGACCGGGCCATGCAGACGCCCGGACGCCTTGACCACGGTTCTCCGAACCCGGCACTGACCAGCGCGCTTGCCCGCCTGGAGGGGCGCTGGGGGACGGCGGCGATCCGGCTCGGCAACGGCGATCGGATCGATTCGGTCCGCGCGCCGAGGGGCCCGGAACAGCCGACGACGCACGGCGCGCTGGCACTCGTCCCGCAGCTTCGACCAGAGGCGGCGCCGGTTCCGGGACCGCTGACCCCGATCCCGGCGGAGGTCCTCTCGACCGGCTTCCGGGAGCTCGATGCGGTGCTCGGCCCGGGTGGCCTGCCGCGCCAGGCGAGCGCGGCACTGCTCGGCGACGCGTCGAGCGGCAAGACCACGCTCGCTTTGCGCTGCACGGCGGAAGCACAGGAGCAGGGGGCCATCGTCGCCTGGCTCGATCTCGCGGAGGCCTTCGATCCGCTGGAGGCCGTCAGTCGCGGCGTGGACCTGCGCTGGTTGCTGGTGCTCCGTACTGCGGATGCCGCGGAGGGCTTCGCGCTTGCCGGGATGCTGCTCGCCGGCCGTGCCATCGACCTGCTGGTGATGGACCTGCCGTCATACCTCGCCGGCCACCACGAGGCCATCCTGCGCCGGCTGACCGCCCACGCCCGGCGGATCGGTGCCCGCTTGATCGTGCTCGAGCCACCATCGCTCACGGGCTCGCTCCACGGCGCGCTGGCGGAGCTGACGAGCCTCCGGCTGGAGCTCGAACGGCTGACCTGGATCCGGCTCGGGCGCGATGTCGTCGGCCAGCAGACCGCTGTGACCGTCGCCAAGAATCGCTTCGGCGTGCCGGGCCGGCGGGTGGAGCTGGAGATCCACTACGCCGACGACGGCGACCGCGCCGCCCCCGACAGGTTGCTCCGGGTGCGCCCGAGACGCGCGCCACATGAGCTGTCACCGCCGACCCTCACCGTCAGGAGAACCGATCGACCGACCGTCACGGATCGAACTCGCCATGCGACTGCTGTATCTCGACTGGCCCCACCTGCCGCTCCGCCTGGAGACCATTCGCCGCGCCCTGTCCGATGACCTGACGACCACCTCGATCGTGCTGGGCGGCCAGCCCTGGGATCCCGGCACGGTGCTCGACTGCAGCCCTGCGGCTCGTCGGCTGGGCGTGCGGCGAGGGCAGCCTCTCGGCTCGGCGCACAACCTGGTCCCCGAGGCGACGTTCCTGCCCGCGGATGTCCCGACGTACCGCGCCGCGTTCGAGGCCGCGCTCGACGTGCTCGCCGCGTTCACGCCGGCCATCGAGGGTGAGACGGACCCGGCACGCACTGCCTTCGGGCAGGTCTTCCTGGGCATCGAGGGTCTCGAGCGGCTGTGGGGGGACGAACCGACCCTCCTCCGACGGGTGGCGGCGAGCGTGGCGTCGCTGCTGCCGGGTGCACCGCGGGCGGGGATCGGCAACACCCGGTTCGGGGCACAGGTCGCGGCGGTGGTGGGGGAGCGCGATCCGGGGAGAGCCGCCGTGCCGCGCGGCGATCGTGAGACGGAGGCGGCATGGCTGGCACCGCTCGCCATCCGGCTGCTCCCCGCGAAGCCCGAGATCCACGACCGGTTCCGGCTGTTCGGGTTGACGACCATCGGTGCGTTCGCGGCGCTTCCGCACTCGGCGGTCGTGGCGCGCTTCGGGGTCGCTGGCGGCGAGCTGCACGACCTGGCGCGGGGTATGGATGGGCGGAAGCTCAGGCCGCGTCGGCCGGTAACGCATCTCCGCGCCGACGCGGAGCTGGAGCCGCCGGTGGAAGAGCTGGAGCCGCTCCGATTCGTGCTCCACCACCTGGCCGGCGTGCTCTGCGAGCAGCTCGTGGCGCGGGGCGCGGGCGCCAGTCGCGCCACGCTGGAGCTGGAGCTGGAGCGGGCGGAGCCGCTGCGCCTCGTCCAGGCGCTCCCCGAGCCGGTCGCCGTGCCCGATCTCCTGGAGCGGCTGCTGCTCGCGCGGCTGGAGGTGGCGCCGCCGCAGGCGCCGGTCACGCGGCTGACGCTGGAGCTTGACGGAACGGCGCCGGCCGCCGGCCAGCAGCTCGGGTTGTTCACGCCGCAGCTCGCGCGGGAGGCACGGCTCCGCTGGCAGCTGAGCAGCCTCGCCATCCGGTTCGGTGCCGATCGGATCCTGCGCGCCGAGCTGCGGGATCCCCAGGCCGCGGTGGCCCATGATCGGTTCGCGCTGCTGCCGGCGGCAGAGGATCTGGCGGGGATGCCGGCGCCGTGACCCGGCTGCTCGGCCAGCTGCCGCTCATCGACGTGGAGCTCGACGCCCTTGGGCGGCCGGCCGCGCTGCGCTGGGATGGCCATCGTGAACCGGTCGAGGTCTGCAACCAGTGGCGGATCGAGGAAGCCTGGTGGCGGCGGCCGCTGCTGCGCGATTACTTCAAGGTGGCCGGCCCATCACTCCTGGCACTCGTCTTCCGCGACGGCGTCGACGGTACCTGGCACCTGGAGCGCCTCTACGACTGACGGTCTCTCGGACCACCGCCGCGGGACGTCGAGACCCTCCCGCCCCCGGACGCGACTCGACCCCGGGGGAGACCGGGGTCGAGTTCGAAAGAGAGGGGCCGCGCCTGCTCGGAGAGGAGGATCCGAACCGGTCCGAACACCCAGAAACAGCGATGCCTCTCCTACCGACGAGCACGACATGGCCGGTGTGACGGCGATGACCCGTCAGGACCCTGTGCTACGTCTCGCGGACCTACTTGCCGCCGAAGAGCGTGCCGAACACGCTGCGGATGATGCTCTGCCCCGAGCGTGAGCGGATCACCCGGGACGTCTCGCGGATCATCGCCTCACGCTCGCGCGATGCCTGCCGCGCCGCCGTCGCCTGATGTCGCTGGCGCTCACGCCACTCCCGCTCGGCGGCCACCTGCGCCTGCTTCTGCGCGCGCGCTGCAGCCCGCTCGGCGGCGGCGATCTCCCGTTGCTGGCGCGCAACCTCGCGGCGCTGTTGGGCAGGCGTCATCGTGTTGAGGCCCGTTCCCGTGGTCGGCGCCACCGCCGGTCCCGCCGCCACGGTCCGCGCTGACGCGATCCGCCGCGTGATCATCTCGTGGGCGCTGTCACGGTCGATCGCCTGGCCGTACTTGGCCCGCAGTGCACCAGCCGCGAGCTGGTCCTGGAACGCGGCCGGCTCGAGTGCACCCATGAACGAGTCGGGCGGCACGAGCCTCGTGGCGGCGAGCGGCGTCGGCACGCCACGCGGCGACAGCACCGTGACGAGCGCTTCGCCGATGCCGAGCGACGTGATCTGCTTCTCGACGTCGTAGAACTCCGAGGTCGGGAAGGTCCGCGCGGTCTTGCGCAGGTTGTCGGCATCCTCGGGCGTGAACGCCCGGAGGGCGTGCTGGACGCGGCTGCCGAGTTGCGCCAGCACGGACGATGGCACGTCCGTCGGCGACTGGGTCACGAAATAGACGCCGACACCCTTGGAGCGGATCAGCCGCACGGTCAACTCGACCTGATCCATCAGCGCCTTCGAGGCATCGTCGAACAGCAGATGGGCCTCGTCGAAGAAGAACGCCAGCTTCGGTTTGGGCAGGTCGCCCATCTCGGGCAGCTTCGAGTAGAGCTGGGCGAGCATCCACAGCATGAAGGTCGAGAACAGCCGTGGCTTGTCCATCACATCGGACAGCTCCAGCACACTGATGACGCCCCGCCCGTCCGGGGTCATCCGCATCAGGTCGTGGACATCGAACTCCGGCTCACCGAAGAAGGCGTCGGCGCCCGACTGCTCGAGCGTGATCAGCGAGCGCAGCATGACCCCCACGGTCGCCTTCGACATGCCGCCGTACTGCTCCATCAGCTCCTTGCCCTCGTCCGAGGCGAGGTAGTTGAGCGTCGTGCGGAGGTCGGCCAGGTCGAGCAGTGGCAGGTCGTGGTCGTCGCAGTACTGGAAGACGAGCGACATGACGGCCGTCTGCGTTTCGTTGAGATCGAGCACCTTGCCGAGGAGGAGCGGTCCGAACGAGTGGACGGTCGCCCGCAGCTGAGCGCCAAGTGACCCCGAGAGCGAGAGGAACTCGACAGGGTGGCCCGCCGGCCGGTAGTCGTACTGCAGCGAGGCGATGCGCTCCTGGATCTTGGGGTTGGTCGCGTCGCCGGGCACCGCGATGCCCGTGACGTCGCCCTTGATGTCCGAGATGAACACCGGCACACCGGCGTCGGACAGCTCGCCTGCCATCACCTGCAGCGTCTTCGTCTTGCCGGTCCCCGTGGCTCCCGCGATCAGCCCGTGGCGGTTCATCATCGCCAGCGCGATCTGGACGCGCACCTCGGGCAGGACGGTATCGCCGAGGAGGGGGCTGCCCAGCACCAGGGCCGGCTCGGTCAGTGCGTAGCCCTGCGCCATCGCCTCACGGAACGCCGGATCCATGGCTCTCCTCGGGTTCGAGCTGCCGGCCTGGGCCTGCGCACCGGCACCGGCCGCCGAGCCTACCACCGACCCCCTTGGAGCGGCCCCGTCAACGATGCGACTCCCCAGCCTCAGAGCTGGACATCCTCGGGACCGGCGTCACCTTCGGGGGGACATAGAGGAAGGGCACCTTCGGTGGGTCGACACCAGGCACCTTCCGAGCGGCGCCGTTGCGCTTGAAGGAGAGGACCCGCATGGGGTCGATGCGCTCGCGCACCCTTGCCGGGTAGTCCCACTTCCTGACCAGCTCTCCGGCGACCGGCACGAGGGGCCCGTCCATCCGGACGAGCATGTAGTGGAGGTGGCAGCCGGACGCGCGTCCGGTCGCGCCCTCCTTACCGATGGGGTCGCCGGCTTTGACGACGTCGCCCGGCTTCACCGAATGGCTGCCGAGGTGGACGTAGGCGCTCCGGTAGCCGTTGCCGTCGTCGATGACGACCACGCGCGGCAGGCTCATCCAGTCTCGGCCGGCCCGAAGATGGTCGTACAAGGCGTCCACCGGTCCGTCGAAACCGAGGTAGGGGTGAAACGCTCGGCCGGCGTACAGGACCGTTCCGGCGTGGGCGGCGACCACGCGATGGCCGCAGAAGGTCGCCAGGTCCAGGCCGTCGTGGACCCGCTGACCGCGCAGCACGATGAACCCGTCGTCGCTGGCGGCGAACCAGCCATGGATGCGCGCGCCTCGCAGGGGCCAGACATAGCCCGTCAGCTGCTCCGGTTCGACGGACGGCGGCTGCGGGACGGAGATGGCCGGCTGCGGGACCTCGGCAAGCTCGACGAGGTCCAGGTCGACGCCTGGGACGGGATCGGCAGGATCGACCGAACCGCGGGCCAGATCGGTGGGCGACCGCGCTGGGACCGGTGGGTCGG
>JACDBP010000007.1 GCA_013694835.1 Chloroflexota bacterium | reverse complement strand
CATCCGTCCTCGGATCCCTCGCCGAGAACGGGTATCTCCCGATGAAGTTCGGCTTCAAGGCCCTGGCTGGAGGTCCGTTGGAGCCCCTCGACCGCGAACAGTTCATGGCCGCAGGGTGGCTGCTGGTCGCCGTCTCCGCCGCAAGCGTGGCGGCCGGCGTTCTGCAGTGGCGGGGCCGCCGTATCGGAGTATGGCTGGGGCTCGCGGCTGATCCGATCGCGTTCGGTCTCGGCGTCGGGTTCGCGCTGCCCCTGTTGATCCTCGGCGTCCCGGTGCGCGCCGGGTTGCTCATCCTCGGACTGCAGGAATCGCGCCGACCGCGGCAGGAGACCCCTGACAGACCAGGCCTACATCCGCGCCCTGGCCGTCGACTTCTTCGTCAGCCTCCTCACCACCGTCGACGGCTGGGCCGAGCGAACCCTCGCCGAGATCCAGAGCTGGGAGGACCTCTCTCCTGACGGCAAGACGACCGCGGCCTCGAGATCTTCGCGCAGCTTCCGGCACCGACTCCCGGGTGAGCACACCGATGGCACGCCGGTGCCGCCTCGCACACAGCAGCGGCGCGGGCGGCCGCGCGGGCACGACACCAGCCAACCCGGACCCCTGAGGGCTCCTGATCAGCGCGCCGGCGGGCGCGAGGGTCCGCTACGCGGCGAGAGTTACATAACTTCCCTTATCGGCAACGGTTCCGGCGAGCGTGGCGAGGCGGAGACCCCGCGCTAGAGATCGGCCGGCCCGATCGCCGTGATCAGCCGCGAGGCACCGCGACGGAGCCTCGCATCACGGGTCAACAGCGACGCCCGACTCAGCATCGCCAGCGCGACGTACTCGGCGTCATAGGTCTTCGCCCAACCGAGGCGGCGCGCGACACGCGAGGCCTCCAGGTAGAGCTGCGGATGATCATGGCGACTGATGCCCAGTCCCGCGATGGCTTCGATCGCGATGACGGCCGCGTCGGGCTCGATCTCGCCGCGGAAGGCCAGTTCGTGGAGCGCCGACGTGGCCTCCGACCAGAGCAGTGGCGGAGCCGCCAGATCCTCCTCGGCTAGCCGAGCTGGACGTTGCCCGTGAAGCGCCATCTGGACCGCGATGCTCGCATCGACGATCAGCACTAGTGACCCGCGCGTTGCCGACGGATGATCGCCACGACGTTCGGGGTCGGCCGAGCGTCCGGCAGTCGGTCCCAGCCCCAGTCGGCGGGGACGGGAAGTTCCTCGTCGTCCAGCAGATCGTCGAGGTCTGGTTCCTCGATCACATGCTGGGTGCCGATCTTCCGTGCGCGGAGTCGGCCGCTGCGGATCCAGCGGCGGATGGTCTCCGGGTCCTTCCCTGCGCGTCGTGCCGCCTCTGGAACCGTGATCATCGTTGCATACTACTACTCGGCTGGAGCGCGAGCGTCACGGTGCAAAGGCCGTTACCGAAGCGTGACCTGGCCGTGACATGGCAGCGACCATACTCTCGGCGTTCGGGCTAGATGCGGGGTCACCCTTGGAAGGAGCGCGTGATGCGCAGGCCGACGATCGTCGGGACACTCGTCGGGGCCTCACTGCTGACGCTGCTGTCGGCGGGATCCGTCGCGTCGGGCGGCTGGTACGGACCCACGCGCGTGGTGGCCGACGACTATCCCGTGAGCCCGTCGGTCGTGCTCAAGGCCGGCGTGTTCCATGCGGCCTACCTCCACACGCAGCCGATCGGCGGGGACGTGGCGAACGGGATCTTCTACGCCTCCACGCAGACCGGCGTCTGGACGAAGGAGCGCGTGACCACGGGCGACGATTTCTACGCCCGGCCCTCGATCGCGGTCGACGACCAGGGGCATGCCTTCATCGCCTTCGCGCGCGGCGATCCCGAGGCGAGCCGGATCCTGCTTGCCTCCAACGAGACAGGGTCGTGGGTGGTCGAGCCGATCACCGCGACGCTGGACCGGTACGACGTGGCACCGAACCTTGCGTTCTCGGGTGATGACCTTTGGCTGACGTTCTACCGGATGGGCCGGGGCGTCTTCTTCGGCAGTGACGCCGGCGGGTCGTGGACCTTCACGCGCATCGCGACGACCGTCGGGCTCTGCCCGATCCAGGCGCTGCCGTCACTGGCCGTGGGTCCGGGCGGCAAACCATGGGTCGCCTACGAGGCCGCCCGCTCGCCGGCCTCCGGGTGCCTTGGCGGTGCGTCTGCCGGCATCCGCGTCGCCACTCGCGACGGCACGACCTGGTCGACGCAGACGGTCACGACCAGCCTGAACGATCTCGGTCCGGACCTTGCCACCGGCGGCTCAGGACGCCCGCAGCTCAGCATCCAGCGCGCCGGCAGCGGCGTCCTGTTGACCAAGCGCGACGCAGCCGGCAGCTGGATCCCGCTGCAATGGGTGGCCGCCGGCGATGACGCGACGCTCGCGGTCGACGCCTCGAACAAGGCCCACCTGGCGTACGAAGGCCCCGCCGGCGTCGAATACGCAACGAACCGCTCTGGCAGCTGGGCGCGCCTGCCACTCACGGATTACTCGATCGACTTCGGGACCTCCAGCCCGCCGGTGGTGCTGCTCACGGGCCAGGGCAAGGCCCGCGTCCTGTACGCACGGTCCGAGAGCGACGGCTCGGAGGAGAGTCTCGGTCTGTATCTCGCCCGGGAGCCGTGAGCCCTCCCCCACCGCCAGTCCAAGGTTGACCGGCCACCGTGCAGCCCGGTAGGCTGGCCGGAACGACGTCACCACGCGTCGACGAGGAGGAACAGCCGATGGGCGACAAGGGTCCTGGCAGCAAGGGTGGCGGCAAGAAGCCCAAGGCCGGCTCGAAGGCAGCGGGCACCGCGGTCCCCAAGAAGAAGTGACGAGGCCGGCGGTAGTGATCCCGCCGGCTCGTTCGTGAAAGACCGGTGGGCACCCGGCCGCCGGAAAGCTGCTCCGCGCGGTGGGCTACTCCTGACCGTCGCCTGAACCGTCGATGACGAGCGGCTCATCGAGCTGGACGGTGGTCTTGTAGCCCACGGCGATGTCGATGCAGGCGAAGTCGCCGATGGCCGGCGGAGTCCCCGCGACGAGGGTCACGGTGGCGACGCCGCCCGCCGTGCGCGCGACCCTGACCTCGGCGAGGCCGTAGCAGGCCTCGACGCCGCCGTAGAAGTAGACGGTGAGGGTCCGACCATCGGGCGTGAGCGACAAGTGGTCCCACGCCTGGGGGCGCGGGCTCTCGAGGTCGGGGCGTCGCTGGATCGTCTTCCACTGGGCCTCGGGATCGATCGGCGCCGGGCCACCCGGCCCACCGACGACGGGCTCTTCCGGACCGCCCGGTGACGGATCGGGCTTGACCTGTCCCGTGCCCGTTTGGCCTCCTGCGGTGGTCTGACCTCCCGCGGCGGTCTGAGCTCCCCCAGCGGTGACACCCGGATCGGTCAGGCTGCCAGAGCCCACCGCGGCTGACACGGCAGGTGACGCGGGCGGCTGGCTCGTCGTTGGCTGCGCGACAGGCGCTGGAGCCGCTGTGCAGGCAACGGCCAGCAGCAGGCTCAACGCCATCAGCGCCGTGTGCCGTTGCGACAGGAGTGATCGGGTCATCGGCGTGGTCTCCGTCATGCGATGGGTGCGTCGGTGCTGCCCTGTTGGGCGCTAGACGTGCCCACCCGCTGCCGGGGTTCCATCGACCTCCGATGGATCGGCGCTGACGGCATCACCGGGCGGGCCGGCACCGTTGGAGTCAGCGGCGCGCCAGTCCGCGGCCGCGGCCCGCAACTCGCCGGCAAGCGATGGCACGACTCGACCGTGCACCCGGACGTCGCGCCCGCGGTAGCTGATCTCCACGGTGCCGCGCTCCCGGACCCGCGAGAGCAGCTCCCCTTCGCTGTACGGCAGCGTCACGTCCACCTCGTCCCAGAGGTCCGCGAGCAGCGTGCTCAGACGTGCCCGGAGAGCGTCCAGGCCGTAGCCCGTCTTGGCGGAGATGAGCACAGCGTCGCCCAGGACCGGAGCCGGTTGGTCGCCGTCGAGCGCGACCGGAGCGACGAGATCGGCCTTGTTGTGGACGACGAGGCGAGGCTTGTCCGCGGCCTTGAGGTCGCCCAGCACGGCCTGGACCGTCTCCCGATGCTCGGCGGCATGAGGGTCCGATGCGTCCACCACCTCGAGTAGCACATCCGCTCGGGTGACCTCCTCCAGCGTGGCGCGGAACGCGTCCACGAGTTGGTGTGGCAGCTTGTGGATGAAGCCCACGGTGTCCGTGACGATGGCGCTCTGGCCGTCACCCAGCTTCACAGCGCGACTCGTCGGATCGAGGGTGGCGAAGAGCTTGTCCTCCGCGAGCGCCTCCACCGAGCCGACCAGCGCGTTGAGCAGCGACGACTTGCCGGCGTTGGTGTAGCCGACGATCGCGACGGTCGGCACCAGGCGCCGATCGCGTGAGCGCGAAGCCGTCTCGCGGTGGCGCCGGACGGCGTCCACGCGCTCTTTCAGCTTCTTGATCCGGTCGCGGATGATGCGGCGGTCCGTCTCCAGCTGCGATTCGCCCGGCCCGCGGGTGCCGATGCCGCCGCCGGTCCGCGAGAGGTGGGTCCACAGGCGCGTCAGGCGCGGCAGCTGGTACTCGAGTTGCGCCAGCTCCACCTGGAGCCTGCCCTCGTGGGTCCGGGCATGCTGGGCGAAGATGTCGAGGATCAGTCCGGAGCGGTCGAGCACCTTTACCCCGAGGACGCCCTCCAGCGAGCGCTGCTGAGCGGGGCTCAGCTCGTCGTCAGAGACCAGCAGCGTGAAGCCGGTCTCGCCCCTGGCGACCTGCAGCTCCTGGGCCTTGCCCCTGCCGATGTACCAGTTGGGATCGACGTGACGGCGATTCTGCCACTCCGCGCCGACGACTTCCGCGCCGGCGGTGAGAGCGAGGTTCGCAAGCTCGTTGAGCGATTCCTCGGCCGTCCAGCCAGGGTCCTGGCCGGTGTCGACCGCGATCAGGAACGCCTTCTCTGCTGGCGCGTGGAGCTCGATCATGCGGCGCTGGCTCATCTGCGACCTAGCATACGGGAAGCCCTATCCGCCACTGACGGCACATCGATGCAAGGGCCCCGCAGGATGCCCCGCACCCGCCGCAATCATGAGCCCGTGATGCTCGTGTTCACGTCCATCGCAGACCGAAGGGAGCTCCCGTGACGCTCGAGCCCAATCGCGACATCAACCCGATCTTCGCAGACGACCAGGGTGGCGCCTTCGACGCCCCCGACGAGGGCGGACACCCCGAGGAGGGCGGCGGCCCCGGTTCGGACATGGGCAACCCGGACATGCGCGGCGTGGTGCGCCGCGAGTCGCCGGGCGTCGCCCCGGCCGCCGCGACCACCCCGCTCGTGGATGACCCCGGCGTCAATCTGCCGAGCGCCGGTCGCGCCGACCGCGGGGCGGGCCTCGAGAGCCACACCACCGCGCAGTCCGAGGTCCCGCCGGAACGCCTCGACGATGCCACGGTGGGCGACGTCGACACGTCCGATGGAGCCTTTCCGAACCGTGGTGACGATCGCTGACGGACCCTCCCCCGGCTCTTGCCTCCGGGCTATCAGCTCAGCCACGCTTCGACCAGCGACCACGCGGCGGGGAACGGGTCGCTGGTGGCATCGAGCCACACCATCTCGGGCTCGGAGCGGAACCACGTCCCCTGCCGGCGTGCATAGGCCCAGTTCCGAGCGGCGTCCTCGATGATCGCCTCCTCGCGAGTCAACAGGCCATCGATGACACCGAAGGCTTCCCGGTAGCCGATGGCGCTGAAGGCGCGCGGCGTTGTCCCGAAGCGCTCGCGCAGTGCGGCTGCCTCATCGACAAGGCCAGCATCGAATTGCCGGCGAGCCCGTTCGTCGATGCGGGCGCGATGGACGTCGGGCTCGAGCCTCAGGCCAAGCCACAGCACCCGCGCGGCGTAGCCCGTCGGTGATGGCGGCGGCTGGTCGCCGGTGAGCCGGGCACGCTCCAGGGCCCGGACCACGCGGCGCGGGTTCGCGGCGTCGATCTGCATCGCGCTTCTTGGCGCCGTGCGGCGCAGCTCCGCGACCAGCGCTTCAAGTCCGTCCCGTTCCAGGCGTGACTCCAACTCGGCGCGGATCGCTGGGTCGTGGCCGGCAGCGTCGAGCGGCAGGCCGCGCGCGACTGTCCGCAGGTAGAGGCCCGTGCCGCCGACCAGGACGGAGAGTCGATCGCGCGCCGCGACGCCAGCGAGTGCTGCCATGGCG
>JACDBP010000391.1 GCA_013694835.1 Chloroflexota bacterium | reverse complement strand
CTCAGGTCCAGCCTCGCCCGAGCCGGAGGACCCTGTTCCTGTCGACGCCGTCTCGGCGACGAAGGCGGTACGGCGGGTCCCGGTGCCGCGCGCCCGCGTCCCGCGGCTGCGGCCGCTTGCCGCGGTGACACTGGTCGGATCGAGGGAGCCGTTCTCGCTTGCGCCGGTGCCACTGGTCGGAACGAGGGAGCCCTCTTCGCTCGCACCGGTGCCCACTTCGTCGGTGCCGCGACTTCGCGCTGGCGGATGAGCTCCCGACTTGCGAGCCAGCTCCTCGCGCAGCAGCTCCTCGAGCTCCGGGGGGACCTCCGTCCAGGGATCGCCGCTGGGTGTGACGCGCTGCTCCCGCTGGGGCGGGCGTTCATCGCGGGGCCGGTCCGAGCGCGGCGGACGCTGCCCCTGGCTGCCCTGTCCCTGGACGCGACCGCCCTGTCGATCTCGGTCCTGGCGCGGACCGGTTCGGCCGCCGCGGTCGTCGCGACGCGGCCCGCCGAACGACGATCCTGAGGCCGGCATACCGCCCCGGTCGTCGCGACGCGGTCCCCCGAACGAGGATCCGGTCGTGGGCACACCGGCCCGCCCGTATCGTTCACGGTCCACGGCGGACTGGTATCCGGCGTTGCGACCGCCCATGCGACCGCCCATCCGGTTCGGCGCACCGCGACCACGCTGCGCCTGGCCACGCTGCCGTTCGGCCAGCAGGTACTCGGGGATCTCGGGCTCGTCCTCGAACTCGTCTTCCCCGAGCGCGCCGGTAGGAAGGATCGGCTGCGTGGGGACACCGAGCTGGCTGTCCCAGACCGAGCCGAACGTCGAGTGCTGCGGCAGACGGATCGCCTGGGGCTCGTCCATCTCCTCGTCCTCGAGTGCCTCGGCGTCGAGCGCCTCGGCGTCGAGCGCCTCGGCGTGGAGCGCCTCGCCGCTGACGGCAGCGCCATCCGGAGCGGACTCGATTCGCGAGACAAGGTCCAGCGGTGCCTCGGCGGCGAACTCCTGTTCGCCGCTTCTGCCCCGGCCTCGACCTCGACCGCCCCGGCGCCGGCGGCGGCGCCGACCATCGCCGGTGCCATCATCGCCCGTCTGGTCGCCAACGATGACGGGAATCTCGCCACGCTCCGCGGCGGCCTCGTAGGCAGCGGTGGCCGCATCGTCGAGCTCGTCGACGTCCTGGACGTCATCGAACGCCGTCCGCTCGATGTCCGAGGAGCTGCCGGCGGCCGCGCGGCCTGCGCGCGACAGCTTCTCGCCCGGCAGCACGATCAGGTTGCCGGGCAGCCCGACGGGCTCTCCCTCGCTTGGGTGGCCGTTCCGCAACTCGACCGGCGCGGCCACGCGTTCGCGCTCGCGCAGCACCGCCGTCCGGCCTTCGCCCGTGCGATCGGCCGTACGCTCGCCCCGGCGGCTGGCTCCGCCGCGTCGGCGCCTGGCCAGTCCCTCGGTCTCCTTGTCCGGGACTTCCGTCATCGACAGGTCCCCCTCCGCAGCGACGCGCCGGCCGCTGCGGGAGCTACCGGTATCGACCCGTGCCAGCTGGACGATGTCGGTGAACACGTCGGCCGCCTCGATCAGGTCCGAGCTCGTGTTGCCCCGGAAGCTGATGACCTCGACGCGCACGCCCATCTCCTGGACGGCTCGGATGGCCGGAGCGAAGTCGCCGTCACCGGAGATGACGACCGCCACATCCAGGTTCCGCGAGAGCTTCATCATGTCGACGACGAGCTCGATGTCGAGGTTCGCCTTGATGCGGCCGTCGCCGTACTTGCGGATGTCCTTGCTCACGACCTTGTAGCTGTTCCGCGCCAGGAAGGAGTGGAACTGGCGCTGGTTCTCGTTTTCCGGGTCGAGCCCCGTGTAGGCATAGGCTCGGACGAAGTCCCGCCCTGCGATGGCCGCCTTCAACAACGTCACGTAGTCGATATCGACTCCCGCGGCCTTGGCCGCGTAGAAGATGTTCGCCACGTCGACGAAGACGGCAACGTTCTTGCTCACGCACGTCTCCTGTGTGGATCGCTGGACGCGATCCGTGTGATGGGCAACGTTCCCGCTGCCCCTGCTCCGATGCGCCGGTCGTGTGGCGGCGACGCTGGGTCGCGTCGCGCCTCGCCGAACCGGGCCGGCATCGGGGTGCCGGTGATCCCACCGGCCGTTCGGCCGGCGATCACGCCGGCGGTGCTGGCGCCCACCCGGGGCACCGTGGTGGGGTGCGGCCCGCACCCATCAGAAGGTCGCGCGATCAGCGCGGTGCCGCGCGGACGCGGCCCAGATCGCACTCGACCCTCGGGCCGGCCGAGTTGAAGCCCTGTTCCTCCCAGCGGTCCTGATCCATGGTTCCTTCGGGCGCGGCAGCCTCCACGACCACACAACCCTTCTTTCGGGCGGAGCGGACCGCCTCGGACAACAGTGCCTCGCTGACGGCCTGCTCCGCCGGACCCGGCTCCACGACCAGCATGTCGATCGTCCCGACCATACCGCCCCGCCGGATCGACGGATGCAGCGCCAGCACCGCAAAACCCACGACGCGCCGATTCGAGTCGGCCACCAGCAGAGCTGCATGTGGCAGGTAGATCATCTGGCGCAGCAGATCGGCAGCACCATCGGCCATCGTGTCGGGCACACCATCGACGGAGCCCGACATCTCGAGCAGGGTCGTGATGCGATCGACATCGGTGATCCGAGCGTCGCGAACCTGGAACTCCACGGGTATCGGCAGTCCCTCGTACGTCGCTGGGCCGGACGCTGGGCCCGGAGCGCCTCCGCCTGAGACACATTCGGCTTGGACAGGCGGCAGACCCTGCGGCCGCCGCGGCCCTGACCTGGATGTCGGCACCGGCCAGGCCGGTCCTCGACACTGGAGCGCGCCGCACCGGGTGACCAATGCTCGTGAAGCACGGCCGCACTGCCCGGGGCGCTCGTGACGTCTTGCATTCAGGACGCCGCTGGCTATGATACGGCATCGCGTCGGCGGCTACGAGAAGTCGTGCGGCGCTGCGTGCGTGTGGCATTACGAGGATCGGAGGGGCTGCGCGCTCGTCGGCCCGGCATCCGAGAAGATCGGATCGCCGACCCCGGGCAGTGGGCAATCCCGAACCCGTCCCCGACGGACCGCATGTTTGCGGCGACGCCGGCAACAGCCTCCACGCGGCGCGCTCCCCCCTCGGGGCGCGCGAGGAGGAGTAGGAGGATCCAGGACACGATGAAGCTGAGGAATCTCGGCGCATTCGGCGTAGCGGCACTGTTCGCAGTGAGCGCCTGCAGCCCGAGTGGCGCAACCCAGACCCCGCGGCCATCCGGCGCTGCCACCCCCGGGGCGTCCGCAAGCGGCGCCGCCAAGGGCACGGTCAAGATCGGCGTCGAGCTGCCGATGTCCGGCGGCGAGGCGCCGAACGGTCAACCCACGATGCGAGGCGTCAAGCTCGCTGTCGACGAGGCCAACGCCAAGGGCGGCATCGGCGGCTACATGCTCGAACTGACCGTCAAGGATGACGCTGTCAACGGCAAGAACAACCCCGAGCAGGGCGCCAAGAACATGACGGACCTCGTCGCGGACGAGGCGGTCGTGGGCGTCGTCGGCCCCTTCAACTCTGCTGTCGCACGGGTGCAGATCCCGATCACCAACGACGCGGGCCTGCTCCAGTGCTCGCCGGCGAACACCAACGAGGGCCTCACCAAGCCGGAGTTCGGTGCCCTGACGTTCCGCAAGAACTTCCCCGACCGGATCAACTACATCCGGGTCGCCACGACCGACGACATCCAGGGCCCCGCCGGCGCGGCCTACGCATTCAACGACCTCAAGACCAAGAACGCACTGATCATCGACGATGAGACCACCTTCGGGAAGGGCGTCGCTGACAACTTCCAGAAGGAGTGGGAGAAGCTCGGCGGCACGGTCGCGCAGCGCGTCCCGGCCAACAAGGACACCACCAACTTCGTGCCGCTGCTGACGGCAGCCAAGGACAAGAATCCTGACGTCGTCTACTACGGGGGCGTCACCACCTCCGGTGGCGGCCTGATGGCCAAGCAGATGGAGCAGGCCGGTCTGGGCGGCATCCCTGTCGTCGGACCGGATGGCATCCTGGACGGCTCCGGCGCGGTCGCGAGCTCGTTCATCGGCATCGCCGGTGCCAAGACCAATGGTCACAGCACCGTCGCCGCGATCGGTGAGTTCCCCGCCAAGGCGGACTTCGACGCACGCTTCAAGGCCGCCTTCGCGGCCGACGCCGAATTCGCCAACCCCGGCGCGTACAGCGGTCCGGGCTACGCCTGCGCCACGGTCATCCTGAAGTCCCTCGAAGAGGCCGCCAAGACGGCGACCGACATGAAGAGCCTCCGTGAGGGCGTCCGCGCCTACGCGACCAACCCGGCCAACTCGTTCGACACCGTCCTGGGCAAGACCTCGTTCGACAAGAACGGCGACAACAACCAGAAGTTCATCTCGTTCTACAAGGTCGATCCCGCCGGCGCCGACGGCAAGGGCGCCTGGGTCTACGTCAAGCAGCAGGACTTCGGGGCGAAGTAACCCGCTGACCTCAGCGAGGAGCCGGGGCACCGACGCGGTGCTCCGGCTCGTTCTATAGCCGGAGCTTCCCGAGAGGGCAGTGATGACCGCGACGACCGTGGCAGCGGCTCCTCGACGCTTCGCCATCGACAGGCGGTTCGGGCCGTTCCTGTTCGTCCTGGCGCTGGCCGCGCTGGCCTTCATCGCGATCGGCCCGCAGCAGTTCGCGAACGCCCTGACGATCGGCGCCATCTACGCGCTGGTGGCGCTCGGCTACACGATGGTCTACGGGATCATCGAGCTCATCAACTTCGCCCACGGCGAGATCTTTATTGTCTGCGCGTTCACCTAGATGTACACGCTCACGCGCGTGTTCGGACAGACCGGGGCGGTCGAGGACCTCGGCTACCTTGCGTTCCTGTTGATCGTCACCATCGCGGCGACGATGCTCATCCTCGGCGTGCTCGGCGTGCTGATCGAGCGCTTCGCGTATCGGCCGCTGCGGAACGCGCCGCGCCTGGCGCCGCTGATCACCGCCATCGGCATCTCGTTCATCCTCCAGAACATCATCCAGATCCTCTTCGGTCCGTCACCGGTCAACACGCCGCAGCTGATCGCCCTCAGCCACCGTTTCGAGCTGCTGGGCGCGTCCATCCCGTACGTGGACGTCTTCATCATCGTGCTCGCAGTCGGCCTGATGGTCGGCCTGCAGCAGTTCGTGAACCGGACCAAGCTCGGCCGCGCGATGCGCTCCACGGCGCAGGACCGCGAGGCGGCCCAGCTCATGGGCGTCGACATCAACCGGACGATCGCCGCGACGTTCTTCCTGGCTGCGGCCTTGGCAGGTGCGGCAGGGGTCATCCAGGGCCTCCATTTCGGCAACATCAAGTTCGACCTTGGCTTCCAGGCGGGGCTGAAGGCGTTCACGGCGGCGGTGCTGGGCGGCATCGGCAACATCACCGGCGCGGCGCTGGGTGGCTTCGTGATCGGCTTCTTCGAGGTGACGGCGGCCGCCTTCGGCTTCAACCAGTGGGGCCAGGCACTCGTCTTCACGGTGCTGATCGTGGTCCTGATCTTCCGGCCCGCCGGCCTGTTCGGCCAGCAACTGGGCGAGCGTGCGTGATGGGAGCGCGGCGATGAGCGAGATCCGTGACCTTCCGGCCAGGCGGACGAGCGGCCCCGGCCTCCGTGCGCAGATGAACCAGAACCTCCAGCCCGTGCGCAGGTTCGCGAACGCCCATCGCTCGATCACGATCATCGTGGCGATGACGTTCGTCGGCATCTTCCTGCCGTTGTTCGTCGCCGTCGTCCCGCCGTTCAACACGTTCTTCCCGACCACCGACCTGTGGGTCAACGGGTTCGCCATCTCCGGCATCTACGTGCTGCTGGCCTTGGGCCTGAACATCGTGGTCGGGTTGTCCGGTCTGCTGGATCTGGGCTACGCGGCGTTCTTCGCCATCGGCTCGTACACGTTCGCTTTCGCCGCGTCGCCATTCACCAACCAGGACTTCCCGTTCTGGCCGATGCTCCTCGTGGGGGCAGTCGTGGCAGCCGTCTTCGGCATCCTTCTGGGGGCTCCTACGCTTCGGCTGCGAGGCGACTATCTCGCCATCGTGACCCTGGGCTTCGGCGAGATCGTGCCCATCGTCTTCCTGAACGCATCGCGCTACACGGATGGCCCCAACGGGATCGGCGGCATCTCCAAGCCCGTGCTCTTCGACATCCCGTTCGCTGGCACGAACTTCTATCCGTTCTACATCACGATGCTGGTGATCCTTACGATCACGATCATCCTGAACTACCGGCTCCAGGAGTCACGCCTGGGCCGTGCCTGGATGGCCATCCGCGAGGATGAGCTCGCGGCAGCCAGCAACGGCGTCAACACCGTCACCACCAAACTCCTCGCGTTCGCGCTCGGTGCCTCGACGGCCGGCCTGGCCGGCGTCTACTCGGCGTCGAAGCTGGGTGGCGTCTTCCCAGGCTCCTTCGATTTCACGGTCTCGTTCACCGTGCTGGCGATGGTGGTACTGGGCGGCATGGGCAACATCTGGGGCGTCGCCGTCGGTGCCTTCATCATCTACACCATCCAGAGCGTGATCCTGAAGCAACTCAACCAGTTCTTCGATGACGCCAAGATCCCGTTCCTGATGGACATCGACTTCATCAACTACCAGTTCCTCATCTACGGCATCGCGCTCGTGGCGATGATGCTGCTGCGGCCGGAGGGCCTGTTCCCCAGCAGTCGGCGCAAACAGGAGCTCCACGCCGCGGACGACGAGGGAGAGGGGCCACCCGGGACCCTCGCTGACCCGATCGGGGCGACCCCACAATGACCGAGCCACGCGACCCGCCGCCGCCGACGGAGGCCGATTCCGAGCCGCTCGAGGCCGGATCCGCCGACGAGCCGGTCGTGGCCGGTCTTGACGATGAGCTTGCGCTCATCGCTGATGACATCGCCCCGACGGCTGATGTCGTGGAGTTGCCGCCGGGGATCCTGTTGAGGGCATCGACGGTGACCAAGCGGTTCGGCGGCCTGATCGCCGTCCGCGAGGTGAACCTGGAGGTGCCCGAGGGCGCGATCGTCAGCCTCATCGGCCCGAACGGAGCCGGCAAGACGACGTTCTTCAATGTCATCGCCGGCATCCTCGATCCAACGGCCGGAGGCGTCGACTTCCGGGGCCGGCGGATGATCGCGCGGCCCGTCAAGACATGGCTCGAGCCGATCCTGTGGGTCCTGCCATCGCTGATCGTGGGCGCCCTGGCGTTCCTGATCTTCGGCTTCGGGAACGAACAGCCCTTCCTGCTGACCATCCTGCTCGCTGTCGGCATCCTGATCGCGACCATGCTGCTGGCCATCATCAGGCCCGTCTGGTACCAGAGATTCCTGACGCGACTGGGCATCTTCCGCAGCGCCCGTCCCAACGACATGGTCCAGGCGGGGATCGGCCGGACGTTCCAGAACATCCGCCTGTTCGCCAACATGACCTCCATCGAGAACGTGCTGGTGGGGATGCACACCAAGCTGCACGCGAACTTCATGGATTCCCTGTTGAGCACGCCTCGGGCCCGTCGCGAGGAAGCCGACGCCGTCGTCCAGGCGCGGCGCCTGCTGCGCCTGGTCGGGCTCCGCGGGCGCGACAACGAGTTGGCGAAGAACCTGCCATACGGCGATCAGCGCCGCCTGGAGCTGGCGCGGGCGCTCGCCGGCGAGCCGGCGCTGCTGCTGCTCGACGAGCCGACCGCGGGGATGAACCCATCCGAGACTGCCGCCATGACGGCATTGATCTCGAAGCTGCGGACCGAACTCGGGCTGACCATCCTGCTCATCGAGCACGACATGCGGGTCGTGATGGGCATCAGCGACCGGGTGACCGTCATCGACCACGGAGAACGGATCGCCGAAGGGACGCCGGAAGATGTGCGCCGCGACCCGAAGGTCATCGAGGCCTACCTCGGGTCGCCCGCCACGTGACCGCCGCATTGATCCAGGGCGCGGCGCGCGCACCACGGGAGATCGGCGAGGTGCTGTTGCGGCTCGACGACGTCCACACGT
>JACDBP010000389.1 GCA_013694835.1 Chloroflexota bacterium | reverse complement strand
ACACCGGGCGGAGCCACGATCAGCCAGCGCTCCACGAGTGCCTGGGTGGCGCGTCGGTGAGCCGCCTGGAGTCTTGCCAGCTCGGTCTCCCTACCGAGCGTCGGGGCGCGCAGAGCGCCCATCGCCTGCTCGCGTGATGGCTCGGCGCGGAAGCCCGTCACCAGGTGGGCCGGGGTCGGCTCGGCCTTGCCTTTCAGCTCGAGCGGTGCAACCGGCTCCGAGTCGGCAACATCGGCTACCGCCAGCGCAGTTGTCTCGCCGACGAGCACACCGCCCGGCGGCGCGGCCGTCTGCAGGCGAGCAGCCGTGTTGACCGTGTCGCCGGTGACCCGTCCCTCGTCGGGCCCCGCGGCAGCGATCACCGCCTCGCCTGTGTTGACGCCCACGCGCAGCCGAAGTGCATCCTCGTCGAGGCCGAGGCTCGCGCCCAGCTGCTGAATCCCGTGGACGAGTGCAAGCCCGGCCCTGACGGCGCGTGTCGCGTCGTCGTCGCGTGAGCGCGGGACGCCGAACACGGCCATCGCCGCATCGCCGATGAACTTCTCGAGCCGGCCCCCGTAGCGCCCGATCGTCTCGCGGACCATGGCGAAGTAGCTGTCCTGGATGGCCGCCACGTCCTCGGCGTCGAACTGCTCGGAAAGCGTGGTGAAGCCGACCAGATCGGCGAACAGGACCGTTACGATTCGACGCTCGACGAGCTCTTGGGCGTCCACGCTCGCCATCCTACGGGCGCATGGCAGGTGATCAATCCGCCGGAATCACTTTTCTTGCGCCCGAGGTGGGCCCACGCGCGCTGGGTCGCGTTCTCAGCCCGTCATACTGACCCGGCCATGACCTCGACTCGGCCGATCAAGAACGGCATAAGACGCTCGCCGTCGCGCGAGATCCTCTCGGGTGACTCGGCCGACGTCTACTTCTCGCGCGCCGACGAGATCCTGGCCAAGGAAGGGCTGGATCCGGTCGTGGCTATGGAGGTCTTCGCCCGTCGCGACGCCGTGCTGTGCGGAATCGACGAGGTGAAGGTGCTGCTGGCGCATGTTCTGCGTGGCGCGGACCCCGCCGAGACGAGCATCGAGGCGCTCTCCGACGGCGACAAGATCGAGCCCAAGGAGGTCGTGCTGCGCATTCGCGCGCGGTATCGGGCGTTCGGGCTGTACGAGACGGCGATCCTCGGCATCCTCGCGCAATCCACCGGTTGGGCCACCGCCGCCCGCGAATGCGTGGATGCAGCCACGCCCGAGCCGGTCGTGAGCTTCGGCGCGCGCCACATCCATCCCGACGTCACGGACAACCTCGACTACGCGGCAATCGTCGGTGGCTGTGTCGGTGCCTCGACCCCGGCTGGTGCACGCCTCGCCGGGCTCAGTCCGACCGGCACGATGCCGCACTCGCTCGTGCTCATCTTTGGCGATACCGTCCGTGCCGCAGAGGCGTTTGACCGGCACATGCCACCGGACGTTCCGCGGATCATCCTGGTCGACACGTTCCGCGACGAGGCGGAGGAGGCGCTTCGCGTCGCCGAGGCGCTCGGCGACCGGCTCTATGGCATCCGCCTCGACACGCCCGCTGAGCGCGGCCGCGTCACGCCGGAGCTGGTCCGCGAAGTACGGGCGCGACTCGACATGGCTGGCCATGGCCACGTCCGGATCATCGTCAGTGGCGGGTTCAACCCCGAGCGGATCCTGTTCTTCAAGCAGGCCGCGGCCCCGGTCGACTCGTACGCCGTCGGTTCCTACATCAGCGGCGCCCGTCCGATCGACTTCACCGGCGACCTCAAGGAGATCGACGGCAGGCCAATCGCCAAGCGCGGCCGCATCCCCGGCGTGACCAACAGCCCGAGGCTGGCGAAGATCGACCTTGCCGCCTGGAGCAGCGTCCCCGATCAGGCCGAGACCCTGGCCGAGATCGCGACAGAGGCAGAGGCTGCTGCAATCGGCTGAGCGGACACCTAGATCCCAGTCGTGGCAGCATTGCCGCGTGACGGACCAAGCCGATCGCGGTGACCTCGACGCCCGACTCGCTGAGCTTGCCGAGCGCGAGACGGCCTACGGCCTCCTGCAGCGTGCCAAGTCAATGCTCAAGCGAAGGCACTATGCCCAGGCGGCGGTGCTCCTCGAGCGTGCGTCGCGTCTTGAGCCACACAAGGGCTCGATCGTCGAGGAGCTGGCGCGGGCGTACTACAACAGCGGCCAGCACAGCCGTGCCGCCGACAGCTTCCGCGAGCTGATCGAGATCGACCCGTCCGCGGCGTACGGACATTTCGGGCTCGGCCAGTCGCTCAAGCAGCTGGGCAAGAAGGATGAGGCGCGCCTGCACCTTCGCCTTGCCGTCGCTCTGGCGCCAGACAGCACCCTTTACCTCGGTGCGCTGAACCGCCTCGGGTCGGCCAAGTGAACGCCCGCTCGGCCCAGCTGCTCGCGGCCACGTTGGCCTTCCTGCTGATCGTCCTCGTCGGCGCCCTCATCTTCACCATGCTCAGCCGCCCGGCACAAGGCCCACAGGCGTCACCGTCGACATCGCCTACGACCGTCGCCGGCGCGACGTTGACTCCGCTGCCGACCCTGAGCCCGTCCGCTCTTCCGAGCGCGAGCCCCGGAGCCAGCCCGACTGAGATCCCAACCATCAGTTCGGGGCCGACGATCAGCCTCACCCCTACGTCCGAGATAACGCCCGAGATCACGCCCCAGATCACGCCCCAGATAACGCCCCAGAT
>JACDBP010000387.1 GCA_013694835.1 Chloroflexota bacterium | reverse complement strand
CGCGACTCCACCGCAGCTGCCACCCGGAAGGAGGGATGCCCCTGCCTGACGTTGTCCGTCGTCGCCCGGATCTGCCCCCGAAGCGGCATGAGTCCCATACAGAGGAGTCCAGATGCGATCGTTCATCTACCGCCTTCGCTCCGGAGCACGTGCCGCCGGCCTTGCCGCGCTCGTGCTGGTGTTCGCGGCCCAGCCGGCCGCGGCCTACCTGGGCGATACCTACGATCCGACGCCGGGAGAGCGAGACTGGCCGCTCCAGGCGATCCTGACCTACTCGTGGTTGCCGAATCACGAGCCGCCGAACTGGATGGCGCCGCTCATCCGTGCCGAGATCGCCCATCTCAACGACGGGACGCAGGGCGCCCGCCTGCCGGTCTTCCGCTTCACCACCGATCCCAGGGCGGCGCACCTCAAGATCGGCTATGGCATCCCCCAGGGTGCCGATGCACCGGCCTGCGCCGAGGTCGGCTCGATCGTCTGCATCCAGCGTCTGCCCGAGACACCCCTGCGCGACAAGATCCTGTTGTTCGCCAAGGACGTCCGGGACGGCAGCCCGCATGACTGGCAGAAGTACTGCCAGTACCGCGGCACCCCGCCCCAGGGCTACCGCCAAGGCTGTTTCGATGTCAGCCACGTCACCCTGCGGGCCATGGGCTTCGTCTACGGCCTCCATCGCTGGGACGTGGACCAGTACGGCAAGTTCGGACCGGGCGCGCGCATCACCGTGATGTCGGCCTGGGCGCTTCGACGGGGCGTGCCCGGCTTCCAGCGCATCGACTTCGGGCGCTGCGACGTGGCCCGGCTCCAGCTGCTGTACGACGTGTACTCCCCTCGAAGCCTGTATTCGACCTGCCTCGACCGGCAGGCGACCCAGCTCGAGCTCGGCGCCGATGACCAGTCCGTCGGATACCGTGATCCGGTCCACTTCCGGGCCAAGCTCAAGCTCGACGTGACGGAACCTGAGGTCTTCGTCGGCAATCTGGTCAGCGGTCGCAGGGTCGTCCTTCAGCGCTCGACCGACGGCTTCGCGACGTTCGACAGTCGGGTCATGGAGCCGCAGCCAGGTGGGCTCTACACGCTCACCGTGCGTCCCGCGGAGAGCGCAAGCTACCGGGCCGTCTTCCAGCCCATCGGCGAAGGTCTCGCGGGCGACACCTCCGACGTCGTCGAGGTGTTCGTCGCTCCGCCGCCGCCTGCCTGACACCAGGCTCCTCATGTCGGCGGGGGGCAGTCGCCGACCCATCACTCCCGACCGTGGACCGGCGCGGGCCAACATGGCCCCGCCGGTCCCCGGCTGTCCGGCGTAGCCTTATGTCCTGATGCCCCTGGCGGTGCCGATGCCGTCGCACGATGCGAGGAGGACTGCATGATCGACGTCTCGGTGGTGTGGGCGGTGGTCGCAGGTGCCCTCGTGGTCGTCGCGCTGGCGCTCGTTCTGCTGGCGGTGGCCGTGATGCGGCTGGCAGGTGACGCGCGGCGCCTGGTCGTGAGCAGCGATTCGCTGCTGTCCGTCGTCGCCGTGGAGGTGCCGCCGACACTGCGCCACATTCGCGAGCTGAGCGCCAATCTCGAGCGGCTCAGCGGCGACCTCGATCCGCGACTGCAGCGGGTTGACGTGCTGCTCGACGAGACGGAGGCCACGCTGGCCGTGCTGCGTTCGTCGCTCGAGGCAACCGAGGAGATCGTTCGGGGCCCGCTCGACGCCGTGAACAACGCCCGTCGCGCAGCCCGTTCCATCGGCGATGGGATCGCGTCCGGCGCCGACCGGCTGCTTCGGCGTGCCGGCCGCTCCGGCACCACGGTCGGCCAGGACGAGACCAGCGGCGAGAGCGACGAGTCGTGAGAGCGGCGGGTCGACCAGAGCGGTTCTGGGAGGGCCTGCTGGCCGGATTGGTGCTGAGCACCGCCCTCGTGGCCGGGCTCGCGGCGATCTGGGGTCGGCGCCGTGGTGGTCCCTCATCGGGTTCATCGCCGCGCTGAGCGGCCGCGGGGATGTGCCGGCGGGGTGGTGCCCCCCGGGGCCGCCCGGCCGGGCACCCGAGCGT
>JACDBP010000365.1 GCA_013694835.1 Chloroflexota bacterium | reverse complement strand
GCGCTCGTCCGCGCGACCCGGCGTCGTCTCTGCCACGCGGGACGACCTGTTGGCAGCGCGGCGCGTCAGGAAGACGGTCACGAGCATCGCGGGAATGCCGACAAGCAGGAGCACGACCAGCTGGCCGGGACGCCCGATCGCATCGATGAAGGTGGTGGCGGCAACGTCGAGGGACATGCTGGAAGTCTCCGAGCAGGAGGAGGGAGGGTCGGTCGCGTGTTCCGTTCGGTCGCAACGTGGCGTGAGTAGGTTGCTGACGTGCAGGATGTCCCGCGGTTCCCGACGGCTGGCGGTCGGCGCTCCGGGTGTCCATCAATTCCGCGTTGCAACGCCGTCCCGAAGCCCGCTGGCCAGCGGCTCGAAGCGCGCGGTGAAGTGGCGTAGGGCGGGGGGCTCGTCGACGATCCGGAAGCCGCGCAGTTCGTCCGAACGGGCAGCGACCACCTGGACCACCTCGATCGCGTAGTCGATGTGGGACTGGGTGTAGGTACGCCGGGGGATCGCCAGCCGCACCAGGTCCATCGACGCCGGGGATTCGGATCCGTCCGGATGCCGGCCGAACATGACCGTACCGATCTCACAGCCGCGGATCCCACCCTCGACGTAGAGCGCCACGGCCAGCGCCTGCCCCGGGTACTCGAGCGGCGAGATGTGCGGCAATAGCCGTCGCGCGTCCAGATAGATGGCGTGGCCGCCGAACGGCTTGACCAGTGGCACACCAGCGGCGTCGAGGGCGTCGCCGAGATACGCCGTCGATCGGATCCGATAGCGCAAGTAATCTTCGTTCACGACCTCGCGCAGACCCTGCGCGATCGCCTCCAGGTCACGGCCCGCCAGGCCGCCGTAGGTCGGAAATCCTTCCGTCAGGATCAGCAGGTTCCGGCATTGCTCGGCAAGTCGGTCGTCGTTGACGGCCAGCCAGCCGCCGATGTTCGCCAGCCCGTCCTTCTTGGCGCTCATCGTCATCCCGTCGGCCAGCGACGCGATCTCGCGCACGATCTCGGTGATGGATCGATGCGCCTGGCCAGGCTCGCGGACCTTGATGAACCACGCGTTCTCCGCGAAGCGGCAGGCGTCGAAGAAGAGCGGCACATCGAAGCGATCGCAGACCTCGCGGACCGCATGAAGATTGGCGAGGGAGACGGGTTGCCCGCCGCCCGAGTTATTGGTGATCGTCACGAACACGACCGGGACGTCCGCCCGACGCTCGGCCAGCAACCGCTCCAGGGCAGGGACGTCCATATTGCCCTTGAACGGATGGAGCGCGGCCGGGTCCTTGCCCTCTGCGATCACGAGGTCGATCGCCTCGGCGCCGGTGTACTCGATGTTGGCGCGGGTCGTGTCGAAGTGGGTGTTGTTCGGGATCGCCTTCCCGGGTCCCCCGACCACCGAGAACAGGATCTTCTCGGCTGCGCGGCCCTGGTGGGTCGGGATCACGTGCTTCAGCGGCCAGAGGGCCTGCACGGACCCCAGGAACTCGAACCAGGAGGGCGAACCGGCGTAGCTCTCGTCCCCGCGTTGGATGGCGGCCCATTGGTCGCGGCTCATGGCGCCGGTGCCCGAATCCGTGAGCAGGTCGATCAGCACGTCGTCGGCGTGGAGGTTGAACAGATTCCATCCGGCCGCCTCGATGGCCGCCTCCCGCTCCTGGCGGGTGCTGATCCGGATGGGTTCGACGGCGTGGATCCGGAACGGCTCGATGATCGTCCGGGCGCCATCCATCGCGGCCGAGCATACCCGCCGCCGTGAAGACCGACGCCGCGATGGGGGCCGGCTACCGACGGCGCGACGGGCTAGGAGCCGCGCATCAGTCGCGGCGGGTCCCAGGGCTCCCGCAGCACCACCCCAGGCACGTCCAGGTCCACGAACAGCGGCGCATGGTCGGACGGCAGTGAGCCCTTCCGCGCGCTCCGGTCGATCTGCGCGTCGACCGCTCGTGCGGCCAGCGACGCCGTGACCAACAGGTGGTCGATGCGCATCCCGAGGCCCTTGTGGAAGTTGCCGGCACGGTAGTCCCACCAGGTGTAGCGGCCGGGCTCCGGGTGATGCACGCGGTAGATGTCGACGAGCCCCCAGTCCAGCAGCGCCCGGAACGCGGCGCGTTCGGGGGCAGAGGTGTGGGTCGAGTCCACGTAGAGAGTCGGGTCGTAGACGTCGATGTCGGCCGGCGCGACGTTGAGGTCGCCGGTCAACACGAGGTCGTCGCGGGGGTCGGCGTTGACCTGGAGCCAGGCTAGCAGGCGGGCGTACCAGTCGAGCTTCGCCTCGTAGGTCTCCGTGCGCAGGGCGCGCCCGTTCGGCGCGTAGACGCTGACCACGCGGACGTCGCCGCACGTAGCCGCGAGGAAGCGGGCCCCCTCCGCATCGGGTCCGGTTCCCTCGAACCCGTGGCTCACGTCGCGCAGCCCGACACGGCTGGCGATGGCCACGCCGTTCCACCGCCCCTCACCGTGATGCGCCAGCTCGTAGCCGGCCATCTGGAATGCCATGAGCGGGGCGGCGCCGTCCGCCAGCTTCGTCTCCTGCATCGCCAGCACGTCGGGCTGCGCGTCGGCGATCCAGCCCTCCACGCGCTCCTGCCGGACCTTCAGCGAATTGACATTCCATGAAGCGATGCGCACGCGGTCGAGCCTAGCAGGGCCGATCCTTCCACACACCATCCACATCGGTCCCCGATTCGTGGATAACTTTCGCGGCTGGAGCCCGTTCCGTGGACGAGAGGAGTTGACCCGGTCCTTTCGTGGCCGTATCGTTCCAGTTGACCGAAGGAGCACGTAGCGACTCGGACCCAGAGCTTGCTCGGGGGCCGGGACGCAAACGGTTCCTTCGGTCGTTTGATTCCACTCGTCTGCTACTGTTCCGCCAGGACGGACCGTGACGATCCTTTCGTCGATCACATCGTCACTTCGACCTGAGAGGCGGAGAAAAGATGGTCAAGATCAGGCGCGTGTCAGCGTCATCGATGGATAAGCAGACATCGAGCCCGAAGTCGCAGCGACCGCCGAGTCCACGCACCCTGGCACGCCAGAAGCAGGAGCGCCAGTTCGAGCGCCTGCTGCGAAAACTTCGCTCGCCCGATGACGTCTTCGAGGTCGCGCTGGCAGCCGACGAGAAAGCCGCCACCATCCGTCCGCGCCTGCTCAAGGTCGCGAAGGAAGCCGAGATGGAGATCGCGGTCCGGCGTCTCGGCAACGGTTTCCTTGTCGGGCTGATGACGCCCGACCGGCAGGAGCGGCGCGGCCGCCGCCGCACCCGAGACACCGCCACGGGCTGATCTGGTCCAGGACCCTTCGGGTGGCCGGCCCGGGCGCGGTCCCGACGATCCAGGTATTCGGGCGGAAGGACTCGCGCGAGACCCAGCGCGCGCTGCGGTTCTTCAGGGAACGCCGCGCGGCGATCTCATTCGTCGACGTCGCGGTACGACCGCCATCGCGGGGCGAGCTGCGGCGTTTCGCGCAGCGTTTCGGCGCTGAGGCACTGCTCGACCGGGGATCGCGCGTCTACCTGGACACCGGGATGGGCTACCTGCGGATGGACGCCGACGAGATCATGGACCGTCTGGACCGCGATTCGCGACTCCTGCGACTGCCCTTGACGCGCTTCGGTGACCGGCTGGCCGTCGGGCTGGATGAGCCGTCGTGGACGGAGTGGCTGAAGGCCGCTCAGTAGAGTTGCGCGGTGTCCCACGGAAGGTTCACGTCGTCGTACCAGGTGGACATCGTGCCGGTGGTGTCGTTCGGCAGGAAGACCTTGAACCGGCTGCCATCCGCACCGCGATCCACGAGCAGGAGCACGTCACCGCGGCCGTCGATGTTGTAATCACCGGTGCCGAGCTTCACCGTCCTCAGTGCCAGGGCCGAGGAGCTCCAGAGCAGCTTCCGCGCGAAACCCGTGCCGCTGGAACGCAGCGCGGAGAGCGCCATGCCGCTTTCCCGGGCGTACGCCGCGACGATGTCATCACGGCCGTCGCGGTCGACGTCCGCGATGAGGGTCCGGGTCGTGGCTCGAGTCAGGTCGCTAAGCGCCAGCCAGCGGACCGGTGCATCAAGGGCGCCGCCCTTCAAGCGCGACTTCGCGACCAGGAACTCGAGGCCACCGGTGCTGGTCTCGCGCTGCAGGATCAGGTCGCCGCGGCCATCACCATCGGCGTCGCCCGCCATGGCGACCACCGTGTCGAGGTCAAGCTGCCCGGCCCACCAGTTGACCGGCGCGTTGAACGAGGTGCCAGTGGAGGTCAGCACCATGAACCGGCTGTTGCCTCCGGTCTTCCGCGGCCCGAGGAGAAGACCGATGTCCGCCTTCGCGTCGCCGTCGAAGTCGTCCGTGACCACCTGCGTGTCGGCGTTCGTGAGGCCTTCGGTGTCCGTCCACCAGGCCCGGGGGCGGTTGTAGCCGATGCCGTTGGCGGGCCACAGCCGGAGTCGCGGTCCGGCCGCCGAATCGACGAATGCCACGATGTCGTCCAGCCGATCGCCGGTCACATCTGCGGCCAGTCGCTGGCGGAGGGTCTGGGTGTCGATCTCGACCGTCGTCTTCGAGCCCGGCAGGAAGCTCGTGCTCTGACTCTGGTAGGTGCGCGCCTGCAGCTGGCCATCGATTCGGCCGTCCAGCACGCCGGCGTCGCCGCGGGCGTCCCTGACCAGGTTGTGGACGCCGGGATCGACGATCTCGAGTCGGGGCTCGAGGTAGTTGCGCATGACGCCTTCCCACGTGTGCCCGATCTTGCCG
>JACDBP010000353.1 GCA_013694835.1 Chloroflexota bacterium | reverse complement strand
GCCGGCCCTGGCACCGGCTCCGGTCGCCGTTCCGGGACCCGGGGGCGTACGGCCCAGACGGCCGAGACCGCCAGGGCGGCCAGCAGCACGACGCGCGAGGGCCTGATCAAGCCGCCACTCGGCAGCTCATCGTCGATGGTCGGGACACCAGCGCGGAGGTCGCGGTACGGCGCATGACGCACTGGAGCCTGGCTGGGATCGGGGTAGGCGCCCGGTAGGTAGGCGCTCGGTGGGTAGGCGCTTGGTGGGTAGGCAGCCGGCGGGTAGGCGCCTGGTGGGTAGGCAGCCGGCGGGTAGGCCGCCGGCGGGTAGGCTCCTGGTGGGTAGGCGCCTGGTGGGTAGGCGCCTGGTGGGTACCTCGGACCGGGCTGGTAGGTGCCACTCGAGCTCGTACCGCCATACGGCGGCACGGGAGCGATGGTCGGCGTGGTTAGGCCGCTCGGCGGGTAGGCACCGGGTGGATACGACCCCGACTGATCGCCGGGCATCGGCGGGAGATCGGGATCCGGCTCGCTGCCTGTCCACTCCCTGCCGACATCCCAGCGTCCGCCGCCTCGATCTGCCATGCCGGCGAGCGTAGCAGGGTACCTCCGACGGCCATCGCAGCCGGCTCAGTCGATGTCGGGCGTGTCATCCGCAGGTGCCGCCAGGCCCAGCGTCCGGTGGTAGACCGCCACCTTGTAGCTGAGGCGCGGCCGCGTGAGGTCCGCCGCGATGGCGTCGCCGCGCTCCCCGAAAACGGCGCCCAGCAGCTCCCGTGCCTCAGGGAGGGACGCGAAGCTCCACCAGCAGTGGAGCACCCGGATCTTGAAGCCGTGCATCAGGAACCAGCCCATCCGGTGGCTCCACGCCGCCTGCTCACGCTCTCGATCCAGGTCATCGAGGAGACGGCTGACGTCGTCGCGCCCGTAGTCGTGGACGACGAGCAGCCGGGCACCCGGCCGCGAGATCCGCTCGGCTTCGCGCACCTGCGCGTCGGTCTCGCGCGTTGCACCACGGAAAGCGCCCCACAGCGAGACCACCACGTCCGCGAGGCTGCCCGGGAGCCGCTCCGTCGACGTGCCGGGCAGCGCCGTCACCCGAGCTCCAAGGGCGGTCAACTGGCGCGCGCGGAGGCCGGTCTGAGAATCGATCAGCACGACCCGCCGGCCCGAGACCGGGCCAAGCACCTCCAGGGTGCGCGGGATCTTGCCCTCCGGATCGACGGCTGCCTCGAGTCGCGAGCGGAGCGCCTCGTCGGCCACCTGGATCGACAGATCTGCCACGTCAGGCGGCCGTGATCGCCCGCAGCAGGGTACCCGTCCGCGGCGGAAGTGCGACCTCGAATCGCGGCGGCGATCCCCCTCCGCCGTGCTGCTCCGCGACCTTCACGGCGACCTCCGCGGCGTGACGGTCGATGGGCTCGACCCGTAGCTCACGTCCGCCCAGCTCGGGCACCTCGATGACGATCCGCCCTGCGGCGGTGCCCGCATTGACGGCGACGACGAACGCGTCGCTGTCGTCAGAGCGGAGGTAGGCCACGGCGTGGCCCTCAGCGGCCAGTCTTCGGTACTGCCCATCGCGCAGCGCCCCGTGCGCATGGCGCATCGTCGCGACCCGCCCGATGTACGCCAACAGGTCGGTCTCCCACACCTCCGGATGGTCCCACGGGAAGGAGCGGCGGCAGTCGGGATCGTGCTCGCCGGCCATCCCGATCTCATCGCCGTAGTAGATCGACGGCGCACCCGGCAGCGTCATCTGGAGGAGCGTCGCCAGGTACATCGCGACCGGATCGTCCCCCACCACCGATCGGAAGCGTGGCGTGTCGTGACTGCCCAGGAGGTTGAACTGGACCGCGATGACGTCGTGGTGGTAGACGCCAAGGACATGGTCGAGCCTGTCCGCGAACGCCGGTCCGTCGATGGCACGGATGTTCTGGCGGTACTCGTTCTGCTGCCCGGCGACACGCAGGTCGAGGTGGGGACCACCCGCGAAATCGATGATCGCGTAGGCGAGCGGATAGTTCATGAAGGCGTCGTACTGGTCGCCCTGGAGGTACTGCGCGCCCTCGTGCCAGACCTCGGCGAGGATGTACGCCTCCGGGTCGATGGCCCGCACGCGCCTGCGGAACTCGCGCCAGAACTCTTCGTCATGGATCTCGAGGGGCACGTCCAGACGCCACCCGTCCGCGCCGAACCGGGTCCAGTGCTCGGCGACACCGAAGAGATAGTCGCGGACCTCGGGCGCGTCCGTGTTCAGCTTCGGTAGGGCCGCCATCCCCCACCACGCGTCGTAGCCCAGCCGCGACACCGCCGTCTGGCCGTAGCCCGCCTGGGCGGCCATCGCGGCGAGCTCGGCCTCCGAGGCGTAGGCACGGAGCGGCCGGCCCGCCTCCAGTTGCGTGTGGTCGTAGTGGAACCAGTCGCGGTACGGCGAACTCGCGCCAGTTTCGAGCACGTGGTGGAACGGCCAGAAGCCCCGGCTCGCGTGGTTGAAGACGCCGTCCAGGATCACTCGCATGCCGCGCGCATGCGCCGTGTCCAGCAGCTCCCGCAGTGCCGCGTCGCCGCCGAGCAGCGGGTCGACCCTCATGTAGTCGTAGGTGTGATAGCGGTGATTGGAGGCAGAGCTGAAGATCGGGTTGAGATAGATCGCGTTCGCCCCGGTCGATGCGATGTGGTCCAGGCGCTCCGCGATCCCCAGCAGGTCGCCGCCCTTGAAACCGTGATGGCTCGGCGGTGCATCCCATGGTTCGAGACGGCTCGGCTTCCGGACGCGCGACGACGAAGCGAAGCGGTCCGGGAAGATCTGGTAGAAGACCGCATCGCGGACCCACGCCGGCGTGTCGATGGTTCATGCTCCTGCTGCTGGTCGAATAGGCGGCCAGGGACACGGCCGCCCCGCGGCCCCGATGAAGGAGACCCTGCATGGACGAGTCTGACCGCCAGCGTGCCACCGCCGGAGATGCCATCGAGCAACCGACCGAACCCGCTCCGGACGAGGCGCCCGCGGGTGACACCGGCACGACCGACGAGCGACCGCTCTTCGCGACGACCGATGATATCGACCCTGAGGTCACGGCACAGGAGGAGTCGAAGGACGACCTCGCCCTGCGGGGTGCCGCGGTCTCAGGGGCGCTGGGCGGCAATGCAGGCCAGGCCGCGGGCGCCCTCGCCGGTCATGGTGCCGCC
>JACDBP010000327.1 GCA_013694835.1 Chloroflexota bacterium | reverse complement strand
ACGCTCTACGTCAGCGCCCAGTTCTGGCTGGGCATGGTCGGCGGGCAGTGGGCGATCGACAATCTGCCGCTGGACGCTCCGTCGATCACCATCGCCGGCCTCGTCCTGTCTGTCGTGATCTACGGGGTCTGGTACCTCATCATCCGCTGGCGGCGCGGCTGGGCGGCACCCATCGAGCCATCGACGCCCGGTGATCCGTTCGAACGTGAAAGGGGCGAGCCATGACAGAGCTGTCGAATGTCAGATCCCGGCACAGCATCCGTTCGACGAATGCAGAGGCCGCCTCGTTCACGATCCAGGGGAGTCCCGCGCGGGCGGCCGGATGTCGGGTCTCCTGGCTGCTGCGGGGCTAGGCTTGGGCTACACTCGCGCGGGCTCGGAGCCGGTCAGGCCCGTCCCACGAAGCGACCACGGCCACGACCGCCAGGATCCCGGCCACGGCTGCCGCGCAGCGTAGCCCGGCCGCCCCCGGAGACCCGCCGTGGCGCCACAGGAGAGTCACCCGCCCGTGATCCATCCCACTGCCGACGTCTCGTCCGACGCGCGGATCGGTGAGCGCACGAAGGTCTGGAACCGGGCGCAGATCCGGGAGCGGGCGATGGTCGGCGACGACTGCGTCATCGGCAAGGACGCCTACATCGACGCCGGCGTCCGCGTCGGCGACAAGGTCAAGATCCAGAACGGCGCCCTCGTCTATCACGGCGTGACGGTGGAGTCGGGCGTCTTCATCGGGCCCGGCGCGATCCTGACCAACGACCGCTTCCCGCGCAGCATCACCCCCGATGGGGAGCTGTCGAGCGAGGCCGACTGGACGATCAGCGAGATCACGTTGCGCTACGGATGCTCGGTCGGGGCCGGCGCGATCGTCGTCGCAGGGCGTGACGTCGGGCGGTTCGCCACGGTCGGCGCCGGTGCCGTCGTCACCCGCGACGTGCCGGATCACGCGCTGGTGGTAGGCAACCCGGCGAGGCTGCTCGGCTGGGTCTGTGCCTGCGGCGAGCGGTTACTGGACGACGCGGGTCGACCGGCTTCCGCGGACCACGGCGGCACGGCACACTGCGCGAGGGACGGGCGACGCTACGACGTGGCGAGTGGTCGATGCCGGGAGCAGGAGGTGGCCATCCCATGAGCATCCCGCTGTCACGGCCCGACATCGGCGACGCCGAGGAGCAAGCGGTGCTTGAGGTCCTTCGCTCCGGGATCGTCGCGATGGGCCCCCGAACGCAGGCGTTCGAGGAGGCCTGGGCGGAGTACTGCGGCGTCAGGCACGCGGTGTTCATGGCCAACGGCACGGTCGCCCAGGAGGCGGTCCTCCGCGCCCTGGACATCGGCGCCGGCGACGAGGTGATCACCGTCAGCTTCACCTTCAACGCCACCGCCAGCGTGATCCTGCAGGTCGGCGCGAAGCCGGTCTTCGTCGACATCCGCGAGGAGGACTTCGGGATCGACCCGGACCTCGTAGAGGCGGCCATCACGCCCCGGACGAAGGCCATCATGCCGGTCCATCTGTACGGGCTGATGCCGGACATGGACCCGCTCGTGGAGATCGCGCAGCGCCACGACCTGGTCATCATCGAGGATGCCGCCCAGGCGCATGGGGCGCGCTACAAGGGCAGGCGGGCGGGCCAGTTCGGGCCGACGATGTTCAGCCTCTATGCCACCAAGAACCTGATGACGGGCGAGGGCGGCTTCGCCACGACCGACGACGACCTGCTGGCCGATCGGATGCGGCTGTACCGCAGTCACGGCATGCGGCAGCGCTATTTCCACGAGTCGCTCGGCACGAACTTCAAGCCGACCGACATCGCCGCAGCCCTCGGCCTGGCGCAGCTGCCGCGGCTGGACGAGCGGACGGAGCAGCGCCGCCGGAACGCGGCGCGGCTGACGGCCGGTCTGGAGGGCTACCTGACGCCCGGCGTGCCGGACGGCCGCGAGCATGTCTGGCACCAGTACACGATGCGGTTCCCTGGTGGTGAGCGACAGCAGGTCATCGATGGCCTGACCGAGCGCGGCATCGGCACGCTCATCTACTACCCGAAGCCGATCCATCGGCAGGACTACCTCCAGTCCTACCTGCCCGGCGCAGCCGAGCAGTCGCTGCCGGTCAGCGAGCGGCTGACCGAGGAGGTCCTCTCGATCCCCGTGCGGCCGAGCCTGACCGATGACGAGCTCGACACGATCATCCGGGCGGTGCGCGACGTCGCGACGCCGGTAGCCGAACTCAAGACCGGAGCCGCCGAAGGCGACGGCGGAGGAGACGCAAGCGACGCGTCGAGCCCGGCGGGTCGCTGGGACCGAGGCGGTTCGCGCGCAGCAGGCGCCGAAGGCGACGGCGGAGGAGAAGCCTCGACCGTGGGAGCCGGCTCGCCGGCATGACCACCGAGCGCGGGCCGCTCGCGGGTCGGCTTCGGGTCGGGCTGGCCGGCCTCGGCACGATGGGTCGCAACCACCTCCGGAACCTTGTCGCGCGGGACGACCTGACGCTGGTCGCCGTGGCAGACCCGCTTCCAGCTGCGCTCGAGGGCGCACGCGAGCTGGCGCCCGACGCGCGCGGCTTCGCCGACCCGCTGGCGATGATCGCCGAAGAGACGCTTGATGCGCTGATCGTGGCGGTCCCGACGACGCTGCACCACCGGGTGGCGATGGCCGCCATCGCGCGCCGCGTCTCGGTGCTGGTGGAGAAACCGCTCGCCGCGACCGTGGAGCAGGGCCTGGAACTGGTGGAGCGCGCACGGCAGACCGGGGCGGTGCTGCAGGTCGGCCACATCGAGCGCTTCAACCCGGCCGTGCTCGCCCTCGGTGAGAAGCTCCGGGGCGGTGCGCTGAGCCGCATCTTCAGCATCCGCACCACGCGCGGTGGACCATTGCCCGAGCGGATCCGGGATGTCGGCGTGGCGATCGACCTCGCCACCCACGACGTGGACATCATCTGCCACCTCGTCGGCGAGCGCCCGATCCGGGCCTACGCCGAGACGACGCGCCACGTCCATACAGCCCACGAGGACCTGCTCTACGGGTTGCTGTCGTTCCCGGGCGGCGCCGTCGGCCTCCTCGACGTGAACTGGCTGACCCCCGAGAAACAGCGACGGATCGCCGTGCTCGGGGCCGAGGGCATGTTCCAGGTCGATTACCTGAGCCAGTCGCTGACCTTCACGCGCGGCGCGGCCACGCTCTCACCGACGTACCTCGACGGCTACGCCCCGACGTTCGCCGGCGACACCGTGGCGCTGCCGGTGCGCCCGGCGGAGCCGCTGCGCCGCGAGCTCGACGCGTTCTTCGGTGCGGTGCGCTCCGGAGGTCCCGCCGCGATCACGGGGGAGGAGGGTCTCTGGGCGCTCAGGCTGGCCAACATCCTGCTCGACTCGGCCGCCCAGGGCCGCCCCATCGACATCGAACCCCTGGAGGTCCATTGATGCGCACGGAGCCGACGCCAGTGCCGAACACAGAGAACGGGACCGACGGGCTGCCGGCGGGTCAGCCGCGCCACGTTTCGCCGTGGACCGGGGAACCCGGCACGGTGGGTACCGTCGCGGTCGTGGGCATGGGCAAGATCGGCCTGCCACTGGCAGCCCAGTACGCCGAACGCGGCTGGCACGTCATCGGCGTGGACGTCCTCCCCGACGTCGTCGCGAAGCTCAACGAGGGCCGTGTCCATTTCGACGAGGAGCCGGGCCTCGCGGAGAAGGTGGCCGCTGCGCATGCCGCCGGCCGCTTCGAGGCGACGGCCGTGCACCGCGACGCTGTCTCCCGCGCGGACGTGGTGGTGATGATCGTGCCGCTGATGCTCTCCGACGAGCAGGAGCCGGACTACCGGATCATGGACCGCGCCACGGCTGCTCTCGCTGTGGGGCTCCGCGCCGGGACGCTCGTGCTGTACGAGACGACGCTGCCGGTCGGCGACACCAGGCGTCGCTTCGGTCCTGCGCTCGAGCATGGCTCCGGCCTCCGCGCCGGCGACCCCGACCTCGGCTTCCTGCTGGGCTTCTCGCCCGAGCGCGTTTACTCCGGGCGGATCTTCCGCGACCTGGCGACCTATCCCAAGCTGGTCGGAGGCATCGATGCAGAGTCGGGCCGGCGCGCGGAGGCATTCTACCGCTCGGCGCTGCCCGAGTCGGCCGAGGTGTGGTTGCTCTCCAATGCGGAGGCCGCCGAGTTCGCCAAGCTCGCCGAGACCACCTACCGCGACGTCAACATCGCCCTGGCCAACGAGTTCGCGCGGTACGCGGAGCGGATGAACGTCGACATCCTGGAGGTCATCCGCGGCGCCAACAGCCAGCCGTTTTCCCACATCCACCAGCCGGGCATCGGCGTCGGTGGGCACTGCATCCCCGTCTACCCGCACTTCCTGCTCTCGCGCGCCAAAGAGATGGAGATCGTCGAGACCTCGCGTCGCACCAACCAGGACCAGGTCGGCCACGCCGTCAAGATCGTGCAGACGGCGCTCGGCGGGCTGGAGGGGGTGCCGGTACTGGTGCTCGGTCTGACCTACCGGGAGAACGTCAAGGAGCTGGCGTACTCCAGGGCACTGCCGCTCATCGAACGGCTCGCCTTCCATGGCGCGCGGGTCTCGGCGTACGACCCGCTGCTGACCGCCGAGGAGATCGAGCGCTGCTGTGCGGCCCCCTGGCCATGGGGCGAGCCGGCTCCTTTCCGGGCGATCGTCACCCAGACCGCAGACCCGCTCTGGCGGCAGCTCGATCTCGGTGCCTTCCGCGAGCTCGAGGTCCTCTACGACGGACGCAACAGCCTGCGAGAGCTGGCGCTGCCTGACCGGGTCTCGTACTTCGGGGTCGGCGTGCCATCCCGCGTGCGCCGTGCCACGGTCGCGCCGACCGGCCGTTCGTGACCGTCCCGGCGCAGACTGCTCCTGTCGCAGGGGACCTCGACCGCGGGCTTGCACCCATCCCGCGCTCCTCGGTGGACGCGGAGACCGCCCGCGCGCTTCCCAACCTCGTGGTGATCGGTGCCATGAAGTGCGGCACCTCGAGCTTCCATGAGTACCTTGACGCGCACCCGGCCGTCGCCATGTCGCGTCCCAAGGAGCTCGACTTCTTCCTTGGCCCACCGCGAGGCTCCTGGGCTCAGGGCGTCGCGTGGTATGCCGGGCACTTCGATGCGGGGAGTCCGATCCGTGGCGAGGCGTCTCCGAACTACTCGAAGTGGCCGATGTACGACGGCGTGCCCGAACGGATGCACGCCCTGCTCCCGGACGCGAAGCTGATCTACCTCGTGCGTGACCCGATCGAGCGCATCGTCTCGCACTACCTTCATGCCGTGTCCGCCGGTCGTGAGCGGCGCTCGATCGACGCTGCGCTCGCGGACCTCCAGGACAACTGGTATGTCACGTGCACGCGCTATGCGATGCAGGTCGGGCGCTTCCTGGAGGGCTACCCGCGCGATCGGGTGCTGATCCTGGCGGCGGAAGAGCTTCGCGGGGACACCGGGGGCGTCATGGCCGACACGTTCCGCTTCCTCGGGGTGGATCCCTCCTTCACCTCGCCGCGCTTCACGAAGGTGCGGAATCCGACGAGCGTGCGCGGCGAGCCCACCCGGGTCGGCCGGCTCCTGGGGCCACTGCTTCCACGCCGTTACGCGAGCGGCCTCCGCGCGCTGCCGCTGCTCGGGCGGAGCCTCTTCACGCCGGTCAGGAAGCCCGTCGTCTCCGCCTCGGTCAGGGCACGTCTGCAGGAAGCGCTCACCGAGGACGTGGCCGCGCTGCGGGCGCTCACGAGGCCGGACTTCGGGCCGTGGTCCTTCTGATGCCGTCCCAGGCGACCCGGCCGTCGGGAGGCTCCCGGCCGTCCCGAGCCTCCCGGCCGTCGCGAGCCTCGTGGGTCAGGGGCTCCCTCCATCGTGGAGCACGAGCCGCCCGCGACCTGATCCGGGACGCGCTGCCGTCCCGTATCGGGCCTGCCGGGCGGCGACGGCCGTCCGTGCCGGTGCTGCTGTACCACAAGGTGCAGGACGTCCCGGGCGAGATCGCGCCAGCGGCGTTCCGGGAGCAGATCGCCGCACTCCACGCTGAAGGCTGGCGGACGATCACCATGACAGCATTGCTGGAAGCGTTCGCACGTGGCGACGTGCCGGAGCACACCGTGGCGATCAACGTGGACGACGGGTTGCGCGACGTCGTGCGGACGATCGTGCCGGCACTCCAGGCCGTGGGATACGCGGCCACCGTCTACGCGGTCCCGGGACGCGTCGGGAACGGGCTCCACATGACCTGGCAGGAGCTCGCCGAGGTGCAGGCCGCCGGCATGGAGGTCGGCAACCACACGATGGACCACCTGGACCTGGTGACGCTCCCGACCGATCAGGTGGGCTGGCAGATCCGTGAAGCCGATCGGCTGCTCCGTTCCGAGCTGCCCGTGCCGCCTGCCACCATCGCCTTCCCGTTCGGGTCCTCCGACGAGCGCGCGCTGCGGGTCGTCCGCGAGCTGGGTTATCGGCTGGCACGCGTCACGAAGCTGGGCTGCGCCGCCCCCCGAGACGATCCACTCCGAGTGCCGATCGTCATGTCCGTGAAGGACGGTGATTCCACCGCTGCCGTGCTGCGGGCTGTGCGCCGCTGCGAACGGTGAGCTCTGGCGGCTCCGGTCGGCCCCCGTCGGACACGGCGCGGCGGCGGGCCGTGGTGCTCGTTGCGAATCCGGCCGCGCCGTACTCGCGCGCAACGCGGATCGCCCGCTCGCTCGCCGAGCTGGGCTTCGAGGTGGAGATCGCGGCGGTGGCCACGCCGGGGTTACCCAGCGAAGAGCGGCACGGCGACGTCGTCCTGCGGCGGTACTCCCCCGGCTCAGCGGCTCTGCTGCCCGCAGCGATGACAGCTCACCAGGCCTCGGGATCGGCTCCGGGGTCCTCGCCGGCCTCGGAGACGGTGGGTCCACGGCAGCGCCGCCACCCCTCGACGGTGAAGGCACGTGGTGGCCCCGTCGGTCTCGCGAGGTTCGTGCTCGGCCGGAGCCGTCGCCAGCTCCATCGCCTCCGGCGGACGCTGGCCTGGCCCGACGCCACGCGAGGATGGTGGAGGTCGCTCGCTGCCGAGCTCCCGCCCGCAGACCTCTACCACGCGTTCGGCATCAACGCGCTCGGCGGCGCGGTGTCGCTGGCGGCTGCAGCTCGGCGGCAGGGTCGAGCGGGTGCCGTCATCTATGACGTCATCGATCTCGCGGTCGATTCCCACCTCCGCCAGGAGCTGCCGGCACCGGTGCTCGGGCTGTACCGTCGCCGCGAGGAGGGCTGGGCCCGGAGGACGCGTGCGATCGTCACCGTGAACGACCGGATCGCCGACCACCTTGAGCGCACGTGGCACCTCCGCACCCGTCCGACCGTGCTCCTGAACTGCCCCCCGCTGGTCGCGCTGACCGACCCACCGGAGCAGCTCATCCGCCGGGCTGCCGGCGTGCCACCGGACCGCCGGACGGTGCTGTTCCTGGGCAAGCTGGGCCCGGCGCGCGGACTCGAGGCCGCGGCGGAGGCGGTCCTAGGGATGGGAGATGCTGCGCTCGTGCTCATCGGGTTCGGCGACTGGAAGGGGGAGATGGCCGCGCGCGACGCCGACGAACGGTTCGCGGGCCATCACTTCATCCTGCCTGCCGTCCCACCGGACGAGGTGCCGCGTTGGGCCGCTTCCGCGGACGCTTCTCTGATCCCGGTCGCGGCGCTCTCCCTCAACCACCGACTCTCGACGCCGAACAAGCTGTGGGAGAGCATCGCGGGGGGCACCCCGGTGGTCGTCTCGCGTGACCTGGAGGTGATGGCAGAGCTGGTGGAACGCGAGGGTCTCGGCGCCACGTTCGAGGGCACCGGTGCGGCGGCGATCGCGAGCGGCCTCCGGGCGGTCCTGGACCTCCCAGCTGACGAGCGTGCCGCGATGCGCGCACGGGTCCTCTCGGCAGCCCGCGAGCGGTTTCACTGGGATGCGGCCGTCCAGCCGTACCT
>JACDBP010000028.1 GCA_013694835.1 Chloroflexota bacterium | reverse complement strand
TTCGACGACACTGCCTGCTGGCACCGTCATGTTCCTGTTCACGGACATCGAGGGCTCCACGAGGCTGGTACACGAGCTGGGCCCGGAAACGGCGCGGCGCTCGCAGAGCACCGGCGGATCCTGCGCGAGGCGTTCACGCGGCATGGCGGGATCGTCATCCGGCGACTCGGTCCCGTCCTGGGCTCTCCACGGCGAGTCCGAGATCCTGCGCGGCAGCCGCCTGGCGATCGTCGTACGTCACGAACGCATCGATCTCCCTGCCCAGCCGTTGAGCTGAGGCGAGATGGATGGCATCGAGTGAGCGCAGGATGGCACCGCCCGTCGCGGCCGCGATACGGGCGAGCTCGGCATCCACCTCCACGAAGGCAAGCCGCGCGAGCACGGGCTGTGCGTCGGCGGTCGGATTCGCTCTCGCCACGGCCTTGGTCACCTCGACCACGGCGACGCGACTCGAGACGAGGCTCCGGCCAAGGGCGCGATCCTGGAGTGCGTGCGTCTCCGCCTCCGCGATGACGAGCTTCGTGATAGCGGACGCGTCCAGGTAGAGGCTGCTCAGCGTCCGTCGCCTCGACGCTCGGCGAGCAGCGCGTCCGTGGCACCGGTCCCGGTCGTTGCTGCAACGGCCCGTGGGAGTGTGGCCGTGTCCGGGTTGACCGGCGGCGTGACGCGGCCCTCAGCGACCAACTGCGCCATCGTCGGTCGTCCGCCTACCACCGGACGCAGCTGCGCCACGGGACGTCCGAAGAGGGTCACCTCGAACCCCTCGCCTGCCTCCACCCGTGCGAGATACTCACGCAGCCGATGCCTCAGTTCGCGCATCCCGATCTGGTTCATGTGACACACCGTAACACAGACAAACGCACGAGCGCTGGTGGCTGGCCGGACACCGGACTAAGACACGGTCCCGACCGGCCCAGTGCGCGCTGTATACTGCGCTGTATATGCCGAGCACGCGCACTCAGATCTACCTGACAGACGACCAGCGGCGCCGTCTCGACGCGCGCGGCCGGCGCACCGGCGCGCCGATGGCGCGGCTGATCCGCGAGGCCGTGGACGCCTACCTCACCTATGACCAGGGCGATGCGGAGACTGCGCTAGAGGAGACGTTCGGCGTGCTGCCTGATCTTCAGCTGCCCAGCCGCGACGAGTGGGACCGTGACTCGGATCCTCGTCGATAGCGACGTCCTGGTCGACCACCTTCGTGGCCATCGTCGGCTCGTGGCCGGCGGCGACGAGCTTCACGTGTCCGTCGTGACGCGCGCCGAGCTGTTCTCCGGCCGGGGAGCGGAGGAACGGCGCATCCGCCGCCTGCTGGATCCGATGACCAACGTTGCCGTCGGCGCCACGATCGCCGAGCGCGCCGGACGGCTGCGCCGGAATGGCGCTCGCAGGCTGCCCGACGCCCTCATCGCCGCGACCGCGCTGGAGCATCGGCTCACCCTCGTCACCCGGAACGTCCGCGACTTCGAAGGCATCCGTGGCCTGAAGCTGCGCGCTCCGGCCTGAAGGACCAGTCCTATAGTCCACTGACGATGGCACACCAAGACGGACAGCACGTGGCGCTACCGCAGGCCAGCCCCGCTCCCGCGCCCATCGACAACCCGATCATCAACTCGCCCTTCGTCGAGCCCACGCGGCACTTCCTGATGTCGCCGGGTGGCAAGGTCACGGGCGAGATCGCCGAGCGCCGCCGGCCGTCCGAGTTCTTCGTCCCCGTGGCGCGGCCAAAGAAGATCTCCGGCCAGATGACGATCGACCAGTTCGGCGGGCCGACGCGCCAGCAGCCGAACGAGATCGTCAACGAGATCCGCCAGGCCGTCGCGCGCTTGGCGAGCCCAGGACTACCCGCACATCACGTCCGTCACGCGCGACCTGATCGCCCACTGGCGCGACGACGAGCGCGAGCGCCGCCTGTTCTTCTGCCAGCTCGAGGCCGCCGAGACGGCGATCTACCTGACCGAGGCGGCCGAGAAGCTCGGCGACACCAAGGCGCTCAACGTCATCCGCGACGAGAACCAGCGCCACAACGGCGGCCTGCCGCGCTTCGCGTTCAAGATGGCCACCGGCTCGGGCAAGACCGTCCTGATGGCGATGCTCATCGCCTGGCACGGGCTCAACAAGGCCGCGAACCCGCAGGACCGCCGGTTCAGCGACCGCTTCCTCGTCATCACTCCGGGCATCACCATCCGCGACCGTCTCCGCGTCCTGATGCCCAACGACCCCACCAACTACTACACCGCCCTGAACGTCGTCACGCCCGAGCAGCTCGACCGGCTCCAGGCGACCCAGATCCTCATCACCAACTTTCACGCCCTGATGCGCCGGGACACCATCCAGGCCGCGAGCCTGACGAAGAAGATCCTCGCCCAGGGCGACACCGACGACGACCGCTTCCGCGAGACGCCCGCCGAGATGGTCCGCCGCGTCTGCCGGGTGTTCGGCAACGGCAAGAACATCGTGGTGCTGAACGACGAGGCCCACCACTGCTACGCGCCGGCCCCGAAGGACGAGGAGGGTGCCATCGACCCCGACGAACGGACGCTGGCGAAGAAGGACCTCGAGGAGGCGCGCGTCTGACTGACCGGTGTCCAGGCGGTCCGCGACAAGCTTGGTGTCAAGGCGGTCTACGACCTCTCGGCGACGCCGTTCTTCCTCAAGGGATCCGGCTACGCCGAGGGCACGTTGTTCCCATGGGTCGTCTCGGACTTCGGGCTGATGGATGCCATCGAGTCGGGGATCGTCAAGATCCCGCGCGTGCCGGTGAGTGACGATTCGATGACCGGCGAAGGCCCGATGTACCGCGACCTCTGGCTCCGCGTCCGCGACGCG
>JACDBP010000269.1 GCA_013694835.1 Chloroflexota bacterium | reverse complement strand
CTCGGAGCCACGGTCGAGGAGGCCGGTGCCGGAGTGGATGTGACGCCCACCGGATGAGTCGCGAAGGCCGAGGCGCGCCGGGTCGGATCGGCGCCGGCGGTCGGGGACGTCGCCGCAGGGGATGCTGGCACACCACCGACCAGCGGCGATCCTGGTGGGTTGCCGCCGGTCGGCGAGCCGCAGGCCTCGAGGACGACCACCAGGAGCCAGGGCACCAGGGCGACGCGCCGGCTGCGGCGGTGGGTCGAACGACCGAGCGGGCGACACGGGGAGTGAGTCGTCATCGAGGGGTCACCCTACCAGTGGCGATCGATGGCGTCCTCCGACCCGGCGGCTTCTGCATGCGCTGCGGCCTTGACGCGGGGCCCATGCCACGACGTGTGCGCGCCGCGGTAGGCTGACCATCCGATGGGCAAGCTCGATCCGACCGACATCACCTTCTTCTCCTCGCCGGAGAGCCTCCGCGGATGGTTCACCGAGCACCACGGATCGGCGTCGGAGCTGTGGGTCGGGTTCCACAAGGTCGGATCCGGCACGGCGAGCATCACCTGGCCGGAGGCGGTCGATGAGGCGCTCTGTTGTGGCTGGATCGACGGGATCCGCAAGCGCATCGATGACGCGAGCTACACCATCCGCTTCACGCCACGCAAGCGCGGCAGCACCTGGAGCGCCGTGAACGTGGCGCGGGTGCCGGTGCTCCAGGCCGAGGGCAGGATGTTGCCGGCCGGACTGGCCGCGTTCGATGCGCGGCAGCCGGCGAAGACCGCGATCTATGCCTACGAGGTCCAGCCGGTCGGCCTCGACACGGAGCAGCAGGCGCAGCTCGACGCCGTGCCTGCTGCCCGGGCGCATTGGGAATCCCAGACCCAGACCTACCGCCGCACGGCAGCTCACTGGGTGCAGAGCGCGAAGCAGGAGGCGACGCGTGAGCGGCGCCTGCAGACGCTGATCGAGTCGTCCGCCGCGGGCGAGCCGATCCCGCCCATGCGTTATGGCCGCGGAGCCGGGGGCGCCGGCAGCCCCTGACCGCATGCGGCGCGCGCATCAGGCGATCGGGGCGATCACCACGAACATGCCGTCCTCGCCGTACTGCGGACGGTGGATGCTGGCGAACGGCGTCCAGGCGCGGCGCAGCTGCGTGGTGGACAGGAGGGTGTGCGGCTCCCGGCCGGGACCCCAGGTCGAGCTGACTCGGCCGGACCACGGGTCCTCGACCCAGACGGCGGTGACCTCGAAGTCGTCGGTGTATGCGGGGTCGCCGGTCGACTTGAACCCGGAGACCACCCACGCGTGGTCGCCGTCCCAGACCCACAGGCCGGCTGGCTTGTTCGTGAAACGGACCTGGCGGGCCATGATGCGCAACGCTTCGCGCATCGACGGGTCGGCCAGTTCCTGGAAGCGACCGTAGCCCAGCTGCTCCAGGCCCACGGTCCAGCCGACGATAGCTGCACCCGGCCCGGTCTCGGTCCAGGGGCTGATCTGCCGGGCAAGGACGTAGAGCTTCCGCTGCGTCTCACGGGTGCGGTCGATCCGGTCCGGCGCGATGAGGTTGGCCATCATCTGCATCGAGGCGGGAACGCACCAATCGGGCGTGTACTGCGCCACGAAGGCTTGCGGCTGGAAGAGATCGATCTGGAACCTCCCGGCCTTCGGCGCAGGATCGAGGGCCACCGGCGCCGGCGATGGGGCGGCCGTTGCCTGGGGCGTCGGCAAGCTGGACGGCTGGATCGGCGCGCTGGAGGCTGGGGCGGTCGCGTCGGGATCCGGCCGGGGCGCCTGCGGGCCACCGGTCGCGCCCACGGTCGATGCGGGGGCCGAGAGCGTGGGCCCGGTCGATGCTTGCGCCGACGGACGAGGCGCGCCCGTGACGGTGGCGCGCGTCACTGCCGCGCCGGTCGGCTCTGCGGCGGCGTCCGGACCGGAGCTTGAACCACAGGCCGCGGTCAGCAGGATCGCGGCGAGCAGCGGCACGAGTTGCCGATGGTTCGAGCGCGTGAGCACAGGGCGGTGGTGGCGAATCATGTGGTCGACGAGTCTCCGTCCGGGCGCATCCCCCGGCGCCTCGGGCGTACACCCTATCGTAGGACGCGGCTAGGGTCGTTCTCCTACGACTACGTCGTCTCGGACAGAGCGGTTCGGTGCTGCGTCAATCCTCGAACGGGACGACGAGCGCCTGCAGGCGGTCGCCGCCCGGCGACATCACGAAGAGGTTCGCCGGTCGGCTCGCGGGCAGCGTCAGTGGCACGTCCAGCAGGGGCGCGTTCCTGCAGTCCCACGACGTGTCCGTGTCGCTGTACTCATGGATGGCCACCTTCGTCGCGGCCGGGTCGAGGGAGATGGCGGTTCGGCTGCCCGGAGAGACCGGTTGTGGTCCCTCGCCCTCGACGGGGTTCGGCTGGAACAGGCACGGCCCCCCGGCGCTCACGAACCAGAGCCGCTCCTTCTTGCTGAGGACACTTTCGAGCCCGATCGTGTCGACGTAGAGGATCGCCTTGCCGGGTTCCGGTGACTCCCCGGCGACGTCGGTACCTTTCTCGAAGACCATCGAAAGCCGCCCGTACCGGCCACCTGATGGGTTGGTCTCGTCGCCGGCCGTGATGAACACCGTGACGCGCTCGGTTCCCTTGAGCGTCTCGCTCTTCGAGATCAGCTCGTCGTCCGAGCTGCGCTTGCCGGCGGGGTAGTAGGCAAGCGCGGCGTTGCCCTGATCGTCGAAGACTCCCGGATCAAACCAGTCGCTGATGGCGCCGAAGGGGACGCTGATCAGGGGCTTGTGGCCCTCGCCAGCGGAGTAACCACCGTAGACGTCGACGGCGCTCGGCCCGCCTGGTGGCGAGGAGTAGCCGTTGACGACGCGGAAGCGCGCCGCGCTCGGTCGAAGCGTGGGCTGGACGAAGCCGCCGCCACCGAACAGACCGGACGGTTCGAAAGTGGGCGCCGATCCCCCGCCGAGCCCCGGCGCCGTGGGCGAAGGCTGGCCCCAGGCGGCGTCGCCGAGCCGCCGCAGGCCACCAGGAGGATGGCAACGAGCGCGACGGCGACAGGTCGATGCATCAGGCTCACCTCGTGCGGGCAGACCGACTGATCGGCAGCATCCTCGCATGTCGCGCGGGTCGGATCACGCGTCGTCGGCCTTCGGTGGTACGGGGTCGATGAAGTCGAGGAAGGTGAGACTGCCCGTGGGCCGTCCGACATGGCGCAGGAGGACAGCGGCGTCGCTCAGCTCAGTGATGC